>NZ_JAFCTH010000010.1:0-147233 GCF_049895905.1 Polaromonas sp. DSP2-3-2b2
GCGCCGTCCAGCTGCGAGTGGAATCGAGTGCAACTTAAACTGAGTTCAAATTTGTCTTGACTCAGGGGTCCACCTTAGAGTGCTGACAAAGAAATTAATCTAACTGACTTTTATTACCCATCAAAAATCGAAATTAATGGTGGTCAAATACATTGCCAGTATTTATCAGACTTACCCACTGGAAATTTAATTTTTGAAGGAATCGTTGGACAAGGAAAATCCATATATTTACGCCATTTAGCCACAAGCGACATCAGAAGCAATCAAGCTGACAAGTTTCCTATATTCATAGAGTTTCGAACTCTAAATAACAAAATAAACCTTGAGAATGCAATTAGAAAATATTTAGAAGAAATAAATATTGATGCATATGATTCTGATACATTTGAATTCATAATGCACTCAGGTAAATTCATACTTTTATTAGATGCGTTCGATGAAATTGAGGATCACCTAGTAAAGAGCGTGTATCAAGAAATCGATCATTTCTTGGAAAAATATGAAACGTTGAGAATTGTTATTACATCGCGACCATCGGCTGAAATTCAAAAATCTTCAAAGTTTAAAATAATAAAAATAGCTAGCCTTAAGGAGGCTGACTACACTCCATTTTTATCCAAACTAGGACTCACCGCTATTTTCATTTCGGAAATAAAACATTCGATTAAAAACAGCCCTAGCAACATATCGGAATTAATTACTACACCATTAATGCTAACACTTGTAGTGATCGCATATCGCTCAGCAAATAAAATTCCAGAAAATTTGCCTGAATTTTTTGACATTTTATTTAGATGCGTATTCTCGGGACATGACAACGCAAAGCCGACATTTCGCAGGACATATGCTAGCGGAATAAGTGAAAATAAACTGCAAGAGCTTTTTGAAGCCTTTTGCTTTGTATGCCTTCATAATAAAATTACACGCTCGCTTAATACAAGTCAATTTGACTCTTTTTTTCTCGCCGCGAATACACCAATAGAAACTTCTAAATGTGAATCCGCTAACTTTAGAATGGATATGAACAGAGTAGCATGTCTCATATTACCTGATGGTTATGAAAATTGGGTTTTTCTACATAAAAGCGTAATGGAATATTACGCCGCATCTTTTATAAAAAAAATCTAATGAAAGTTTTGCTGAAAAATTTTACGCATTTTCAATTAATGACCCGCAAAACTGGATGGAAGTATTAACATTCTTAAACTATATAGATGACTTTAGATTTAATAAATACTATCTTCTAAATGAAATTGAAATTGTCAACAAACAATATTGTTTTCTTGATAATTCTGATTGCAAAACAGAACTAATAAATAATCTTGAATCACAAAATTTTAATTTTAATATCTATTTAGAATACTCAGAAAAGCAATCTTGCAAATATAGAATTACTTCCGCTAGACATGACAGCCTTACCCCTAGATATTGCTATAGAAATATCTCCAGCGACATATTTAGTAATTTTTTACACTCAATATTTGATGATGAAGTTTTAGATTCAGATCACTTTATAGAATTTATGTCATATAGAGCAGACGCAAATGGCAAAGTTGTCATAAATATTCGGGAAACAATTAATCTCTATGGCCACGAAAAATTAGCAAATAATTTTCGAATAATGCTTCAGAAGCTAGAAAAGAAAAAAGATCAAGCCTTAAATAATTTAAATATTCATGAATTGCGTTCAAGTCTTTTTTAAAGTTTATTAAAGCGGAATCGGAGTCAACTTTCACTTAAATTAAATTTCACAGGACTACTACATGAAACCGAAGATCGGCGAAAGCGCGCATGAGCAAGGTGTTGACACTCTATTGATTCCGATTCAATAGCAACAACTGCAGGCAAGCCATTCGCCAATAGCCTAATTTGACTTATATTTTCTGCGTTGAAGCTGTTCAGTCACAAGCCATTTAAAGTTGAACTCAGGGTTAAATTACATTTAATTTAAATTGGTCATGGATTTGACTGGAAAGAATTTTGGAATCTCTTTATCGACTTGGTTTGATCGTAATTCCTTCAACTCATAAAGTGACTGAAAGCATATTCATTCATATACTTTTGCAGTCCACTCTACAAATTTCTGCAGCAACCCTTCCTTACTAGGCAAATAAAGCTGGTATTCCCGCGCATGGATGTTCGCGTCTTTGGGCAGCGTGATTTCCACCAGTGCCTCATTCTTTTTCTTGCACAGCAAGATACCGATCGTGGCGCTTTCAGTGTCGGTTTTGACGTGGCGGTCAAAGTAGTTGACGTACATCTGCATCTGGCCTAAATCCTGGTGGGTGAGCTTGCCGATTTTCAGGTCGATCAGCACATAGCAGCGCAGCAGGCGGTTGTAGAAAACCAGATCGACAAAAAATGGTCGTCGTCAAAGGTAAAGCGCTTTTTCCGGGCTTCAAACAAAAATCCCTTGCCCAGCTCCAGCAGAAAATGCTCGATCTGGCTGATGATGGCGCCCTCCAGGTCGGACTCGGAATACCGGGCTTGTTCGGACAGGCCCAAAAACTCCAGCACCAGCGGCTCTTTGAGCAGGTCCTGGGGCCGGCTGACGATTTTCCCCTGTTGGGCCAACTGGCGAATGCCGTCTTTGTCGCGGCTCAGGGCCAGACGCTCGTACAGGCCGCTGTCAAACTGGCGCTTGAGTTCCCGCACGGTCCAGTCCTGGCTGGTGGCTTCGATTTCGTAGAAGTCGCGTTCGTCGGCCTTCTTGATGCCCAGCAGAAAAACATAGTGCGACCAGCTCAAGCTGAAGGGGCGTTCGGATTTTCCAGACGCTGTCTGGAAAATTTGAAGCGCTGCGTTTTCCGGCTGCAGAGCGCCTGACGCCAATTGTCCAGACGCTGTCTGGACAATTGGCCTGCGTGCCTGATAAGCGGGATAAAAGCTGCGGGCATAAGCGATGTTGCTTCGCCCGAATCCTTTGCCAAACTCGGCGGTCAGGCGCTCGGCCAGCAAGGCCAGCAGTTCTTTTCCGTAAGCAGCCCGTGCTTGGCCTTGCTGCTCGTATTCAACAACATGCCGGCCAATCTCGAAGTGAATGCGCACCTGCACAAGGTCAATGCCACGCGCAACCGTGTTGCGGGTAGACAGGACCCGCTGGAATACAGCGTCAATTCCGCATCGGATGCGGCAGATGCCGTAGAAGGCCATTTTTCAGGGCTGACATCGATTTAATTTGATAGCTGCCAGCGCATATTCCACAAGCGCCAGCAGCCTATTTGGCACACAACTCATACCCCGTACTGCGCCCCCCGCCCTCCAGCTTGCGCAGCACCCCGAGCGCCAGCAGGTCGTTGATGTCGCGCAGCGCCGTGTCGGCAGAGCATTTGCCCAATGCCGCCCATTTGGCGTTGCTGAGCTTGCCTTCAAAGCCGTCCAGCACGCGGTTCAGCACCTGGATTTGCCGCGCATTCATGGGCGTGCCGGCCCAGCGTTGCCAGAACTGGGCCTTGTCCAGCACGCCGGCCAGGGTGGCGTCTGCGCCTTGCACGGCGCGCAGCAGGCAACCCAAAAACCAGTCGAGCCAGGGCGTCACGTCCAGCGGTCCGTTTTGCGTGGCCTCCAGCTGGTCGTAATAGTCTTTGCGCTCGCGCTGTATCTGGGCGCTGAAGCTATAGAAACGCTGGCGGGTGCCCTCGGCGCGGGCCAGCGCCATGTCGCCCACGGCGCGGCTGATGCGGCCATTGCCGTCGTCAAACGGGTGCAGGGTCACCAGCCACAGGTGGGCCAGCCCGGCTTTGATCAGGGCGTCGCCCACGGGGGCGGCCTCGAACCACTTCAGGAACGCACCGGTTTGCGCAGGCAATGTGCTGGCGGGCGGTGCGGTGAAATGCACTTTCTCCCGCCCCACAGGGCCGGACACCACTTCCATCGGGCCGCTGGCGTCCGTGCGCCACGCCGCCACGGTGATGCGTACCCGGCCGCTGTAGCCGGTGGGGAACAGGGCGGCGTGCCAGCCAAACAGGCGCTCTGCAGTCAGGGGCTGGTCAAAGTGGCGGGTGGCGTCCAGCACCACATCCACCACGCCGTCCACCTTCCGGTCGCTGGGGGCCAGTGCGCCAATGTCCAGCCCCAGCCTGCGGGCAATGGACGAGCGCACGGCGTCCAGGCTGAGGCGTTCGCCTTCGATCTCGGTGGTCTTGATGACTTCTTGCGTCAGCACCTGCAAGGTGGCTTGTTCGCGCTGGTCCATGCCCAGCGCTGCCATGCGCCCCATGAGCTGGCCCTGCGCCCGATGCACTTGGGCCAAGGGCGCGGCCAGTGCGGCAACGTCATAGGCGAGGTTTGGCCAGTCGGACAGTTGCCAGATGTAGCGGGGATTGCGGGGTGGGTGATGGGGGCGCATGCGGTGATTGTCGCGATTATTCGCCGCAATTTGTACGGTAAATAGCTCGGCAATACGGCTCACAGCTGTATTGCCGAATGACTTTAGCTACACATTTAATAGCTGCTTGCGCATACAGAACGTGCGCTACAAGCCTTTTTCACTTAAATAATCGCCTGACCATCAAATGCTGGACGGCCGCCTGTTTGGCCGTGGCCTGTCCGTGCCGCTGCCCAAGCGGCATCAGCGCCAGATGTAATGACCCTTCACCAGGCGGCCATGTGACCGATGGGCCGGCACCCATACTTTGTGCTTGTGGCTGTTTTTGTATTTTGTCACCGGCACGCTGTGCACTTGGGCGCTGCCTGAATCGAAATTGACCGTGCCCGCCTGGGCGGCTGAGGCGGATAAGGAAACGACCAGCGCGGCCAGCGAAAGAAATGCTTTGTTCATGTCAATGTCTTGGTGAAATGTTGAGAGGCTGTTGCGAAGCTACTCCAGTATCGAAGGCCGGTGTAAAGACCTGAACAAGCAACAAATTTAATATTGATAGCAGCTTGTGCAGCAAGGATGTGCGCAAACGACCGATTTGGCAATGAAACGAGTCCTTGCCAGCCGATGGCGTGTGCCGCGTTGAAGGCTGCACGCTTGATGGCCTTGGCCTGCCCGCCGCAACCGGCCATCCATTACCATTGCCCCGGCCCTATTTCGCCCGCTACCGGGCACCCAACGGAGAAAACAATGTTCAGTCACGTGATGCTTGGTGTTAACGATCTTGAGGTTTCGAAAAAGTTTTATGACGCGCTGCTCGGCACGCTGGGCATTGCCCCGGGCGTTGCCAACAAGAACCGGTATTTCTACCGCAGCCCCACCGGCATGTTCGCCATCACCACGCCCGTCAATGGCGAGGCGGCTTGCCACGGCAACGGCAGCACCATCGGCTTTGCCGCGCAGTCCACCGAGCAAGGTGACGCCTTCCATGCGGCCGGGGTCGCCAACGGCGGCACGACCTGCGAAGACGCCCCGGGGTTTCGTGACTCCCCGATGGGCCAGATCTACCTGGCGTATTTGCGCGACCCGGACGGCAACAAGCTCTGCGCGCTGCACCGCCCTGCCCAATAAGGCGCGCTACCGCTGGCGCTGACGATGGCGGAAATGGTGGTCAGCGCTTTACTGGGGCTTTAAAAGCGCACATGTGGCCTCCACATCAAATGCAGGCGCGTCTTGCACGACGCCAGCTAATCAACCAAGGAATCCATCGATGACCCTCTCTGCCACCCTCGCCGCCCCTGCCCACACGGTGCCCGCCCCGGAAATGCAATCGGACGCGCTGATCGAGCGCCTGCAGTGGCGCTATGCCGCCAAGAAGCTGGACCCCGCCAAAGCGGTGTCGCCGGACAAGGTGGAACGGATTCTGGAAGCGGCCCGCCTGGCGCCCACGTCCAGCGGCCTGCAGCCCTACGAGATCATCGTGGTGACCAGCCAGGAAGTGCGCGAGCGTATCAAGCCGATTGCCTGGAACCAGGGCCAGATCACCGACGGCTCGCACCTGCTGGTGTTTGCCGCCTGGGACAACTACACGGCAGAGCGCATCAACATGATGTTCGACCTGACCAACAGCGTGCGCGGCACGAAAAACGAGGGCTGGGAGAACTACCGCAACATGCTGCTGGACACGTACCCGCAGCGCGATGCGGAGCTGAACCACCAACACGCCGCCCGCCAGGCCTACATCGGCATGACGGCCGCAATGCTGGCCGCCGCGTTTGAAGAGGTGGACTGCACACCGATGGAAGGCTTTGACGCAAACGCGCTGGACGAGATCCTGAACCTGCGCGCACGGGGCCTGCGCAGCGTCGCCATTTTGCCGCTGGGCTACCGCGAGGCCGACAAGGACTGGCTGGTGAACCTGACCAAGGTGCGCCGCCCCCGCGAGCAGTTCATCACGGAAGTCTGATGGGCGGGGGGCGCGGTAGACTGCGCGCGCCTTCTTGGAGACCAACAAAAACGGGCGTCTTGACGCCCGTTTTTGTTGGGGCCCGCTACCAGCGAGCGCCCCACGCGCGGCAACGCAGCGGCCCGGGCAGGCCGCACCAAGCCACAGCCCCTAAGCTATGCCCCTATGCCTTCAGCCCAGCCCCTCACTTCATCGACCTTCGGGAAGCGCGCATGAGCCACGCCGTTTCCCGCCTGCGCACCGCCCGCCTGGCGCGCTCCTCCAAGCCCTTTCTGGCCCGGGGCGGGCCGCGTGGCGAGCGCTGCGCCGGTTGCCGGCTGCTTCCCAGCCACTGCCTGTGCGCCTTGCGCCCGGCCGTGCCGGTGCGTGCGGGCGTGTGCCTGGTCATGGCCGACATCGAGGCGCTCAAGCCCAGCAACACGGGCTGGCTGATTGCCGATGTAGTGGCCGACACGTTTGCCTTTGGCTGGGCGCGGACCGAAGTGGACCCGGCGCTGCTGGCGCTGCTGGCCGATCCGCAGTGGCAGCCCTACCTGGTGTTTCCGGGCGAGTTCGTGGAGGGCGGGCGCGTTGTGTCCGAGATGCCAGCCACCGATCCGCATGACGGCCGGCGACCGTTGTTCGTGCTGCTGGACGCCACCTGGCCCGAGGCGCGAAAAATGTTTCGCAAAAGCCCCTACCTGGACCATTTGCCGGTGCTCAGCCTGCAAAGCGAGCAGCTGTCGCGCTACCGGCTGCGCCGGGCGAAGCGGGCGGATCATTTCTGCACCTCGGAAGTCGCTGCTCTGTGCCTGGAACTGGCCGGCGAGCCGCATGCGGCGCAAACGCTGGAGGCTTACCTGGACGTGTTCACCAGCCACTACCTGAATGCCAGGCAGCAGTTGCCCGTCGATGGCGACGACGCGGCGCACCAGCGCCTGCGCGGGCTGCGCCTGCCGGGCGGCACGGGCGCTGGCGGCTAACGGAAAGTTCGCGTCAGCGACAATCGGCCCCAACCTCCAAGGCAACCTCGCCCCACCAGAAAAGCAGCCACACCATGACCCAAGACCTGAACCGAAAGAATGAATTGAAGAAGATGGAGCTGTGCGAATCGTGCGCCGGCATCCAGCGCAACTGGCGCAAGGCGCCGGGGCATCCCGAACTGGTGCAGGGCGGCAACCGTCAGGAAAAGCGCGGCGCCAACCTGGTCACGATCACCAGCTATCGCTGCGACCGCTGCGGCACCGCGTGGGAATACGAGAACAACAAGGCCAACCAGCAGGCCGGCTGGTCGGTGGTGGGGCGCTAGGCGGCGCTCAAGGGCTCCGGTTCAGCTTCGCACGGCTTGGGCCGTGAACCTGACCCCTTGAACAATGCGCGCAGGGCCTAGGCGCCGGGCTTGACCCAGGTGAACACGCGCACCGGCGGCACGTTGACGACTTCCCACGTCTTGTCGGGCTTGCCGAGGTAGGGCGACATGAAGCCGCAAACATGCGCGCGCACCTGGTAGGCGACAAAACGCCCGCCGGGCCGCAGCACGCTAGCCACGCTGGACGCCACCAGGTCCGAAACATCGGGCGGCATGGTGGAAAACGGAATGCCCGAGATGATCGCATCGGGCGCGGGCAGCCAGCGCGCTTTCAGGAACTCGGCCAGGCGCTCGGCGCTGCCGAGTTCGACGTTGAAGCGCGGATCGTGGATAGCCGCTTGCAGGCGCTGGTGAAATTCGCTGTCCAGCTCGATGGCCAGCAGCTGCGCGGTGGAGCCCATGGCCTGCAAAAACGCCGAGGTTGTTCCACCGGTGCCTGGCCCCAGCTCCACCACCATGCGCGCATCACCGATGCGCGCGCTGCGCACCAGCCGCTGCTCCAGCTGGCGCGAACTTGGAATGATGGAGCCGACCTGGGCCGGGTTGCGCACAAAGCCGCGCAGGAACTGGTAGCTGTCTCGCAACTGACCAAAGGCAGGACGGTTGGAAGGTGCGGCGACATGGCTGGCCTGCCCTTCAACGCGTTGCTGGTTCATGGTGCGAGTCCTGTCTGGGCTGTTGTGTTTTTGGTCAGCGCTGCGTTGGCGGTGCGAAGCCGTCTCCCCAAAGCTTCGCTGCAGCGCTGCCGATTGTTTTTATTCTGGAGCAGCCGGGCTCAGGCGTTTGTCAGACGTTGCCTTGTCAGCAGGGGAACATTCCCCCGCCAGAGCTGGCCGGCGGCCCAGGCGGAGGATTTTTTTAATAGCACCCAACCCGTTTCGCCAGGCGCACCGGCACATCAGGCGGATTCCAGCCTACAAGCCGGGTAGTGCGCGCAAGCTAAGCTAGAGCTTTTCGCGCCATCCCTGCCATCCTTTTTTACCTTTCTTTC
Source organism: Polaromonas sp. DSP2-3-2b2 (assembly GCF_049895905.1). Lineage (NCBI taxonomy): Bacteria > Pseudomonadati > Pseudomonadota > Betaproteobacteria > Burkholderiales > Comamonadaceae > Polaromonas > Polaromonas sp. DSP2-3-2b2. The sequence goes on from NZ_JAFCTH010000010.1 coordinate 8,624, forward strand.
CATGAAGCTCAAAGCTGCCTGTTCCATCAGCATGACCGCTGCCTCGGATTGCCCCATGGTGGCCATGCTGCGCCCGCGCAGCGGCCCGGCGCAGTGGGTGATCAGCGAACGCTACGACCTGCACCCCTGGGCGCCGGTGGACGAATATGCCGACGGTTACGGCAACCTGTGCCAGCGCTTGGTCGTGCCGCAGGGACAGATGCATATCCGGGTCGAAGTGGTCATGGAGGTCGAAGACCATATCGCGGTGGCGCATGGCGCGCCCATGACGCCCATCACCGAGCTGCCGGCCGACGTGCTGCATTACCTGCTGCAAAGCCGCTACTGCCCGTCGGACATGATGCAGGACCAGGCGCTGACCGTGGTCGGCAGGGCAGCGCCGGGCTATGCGCAGGTTGAAAAGATTCGCGCCTGGATCCACGACAACCTGGAATACCGCTACGGCGTCAGCACCGCCAGCACCGACGCGCTGGACACGCTGGAGCATGGCGCGGGCGTGTGCCGCGACTTTGCGCATGTCGGCATCAGCCTGTGCCGCAGCCTGCAGATTCCGGCGCGCATGGTGGTCGGCTACCTGCACGGGCTCAAGCCGATGGACCTGCATGCCTGGTTCGAAGCCTTCGTCGGCGGGCGCTGGTACACCTTCGACGCCACGCAGGACGCGCCGCGCGGCGGCCGCATCGTGCTGGCCTACGGCCATGACGCGGCCGACGTGGCATTTATCTCGGACTACGGGCTGCAGCCGCTGCAGCTCGACGACATGCACATCGAGGTGACGGCGGCCGATGACCTGCCGCCCGATTCCGCCCAGGACGACCCAAGCGACGAATAGCCGGGCGGCGGGCTGCGGAGTCTCCGCCAGGTTTTGCAATCCCCATGAAAAAAGCCCGTGACGCACCAGCGGCGCCACGGGCTTTGCAAGGGCCGGAAAAAGCGATCAGTCGGCGATGGTCAGCACGTTGTTGGCGAACGTGATCTGGTCAGCGGCGGCCGGCGTCGTCTTGATCGGCGGCACGTTGGCGGCCGTGATCGGATTGGCGGCAGCGCCGGTCAAACCGCGCGGCACGGTGCGTACCACCTGGCTGGCCGGCAGCGCGGCGCCGGACTTCAGGTTGGCATACATCATGTCCATGGCCTGGATGAAGTAGCGGTGCAGCGGCACCAGGCGCTCCGGATAGCCCGGCAAGGCGAGGAAGGCGTCGAAATGCTGGGCATTGGTCACTTCGATGTACGACAGCTTGCTGCTACCGCCTTCGACGATCTTGTTCATGCCGTAGTAAGGACGGCCGGTGAAGGCCACCGGCAGCAGCGTGTCGGCCCGCCCTTGCACGATCAGCGCCGGCTTGCCGCGCAGGTTGGCGCTGCGCACCACTTCCTTCATGCCCTGCTGCAGGCGCACCGCGTTGGCGCTGGTGCCGGTGGCGAGTTCGCGCATGCACAGCGCGCCGGCGATGTTGTAGTCCTGCACACCACCAGCCGACAGCGACGCGGCATCGAGCAGCGGCCCGCCCAGGCTGTTGTTGTTGACGATGTTGATGCTGTTAGGGGCCGGCAATGTCGGTGGCACACCGTTGCTAGTGCCAAAAGAGGAGGCCAGCGCGGCGGCGGAAGCCGGAACCGGCGCGTTCGGCGTGGCCGATGCGGCGGCGCCGGTGGACGCGAAGCTGTAGCCGCACAGGTTGTCCTTGACGCTGAATCGGCCGTAGGTGTTGGCATACGTCAGCCCGACCGACAGGGTCGCAAACGAGTAGTGCGACGCCTGCAGCACATTGCTTTCAGGCTGCCAGCCGGCCTCGATCAGCTTGGCCATGGCGCTGTTGGCCTGTTCGGCGGTCGTGGTGCCGGTAACCAGGCCGTTGGCCTTGAGGGCGCTGCAGCGGTTGGTGGCAATAGCGCTGCTTGCTGGCGTATTTGCCGTCGTGTTGAAGGCGTTCGTCGTGGGTGACACCAGCGCGGCGCAGGGCTGCAGCAGGTTGGCCAGCGTGAAATAGTCGTACAGCTGCTTGCCGGTGCCAACCAGGGTGGTGGCGCCGCGCTTGACGCTCAGGCGGTTGTCGGGCGCCAGCTGGACTTCGGGCTCGGCCACGGCCACGCCGCTGATCAGGCCCTGCGTGTCCTGCTCGGCTGCCGCCAGTGCAGCACCGCCGCCGTTGGACACGCTGGAAGCGATCACGATGGTGTTGGCCGGCGTGAGCTTTTTCAGGCGCGTCACGCCGTCGCGTGCCAGGTCGCCGTACTTTTCATTCAGCACGAAATAGGCGAATTCAACCGACTGCAGCGTCCACTTGCCCCAGTCCTTTTCGGGGTTCTGCTGCGAATGCGCGTGCTTGACGGCAAAGCGGTTGGGCGTGGCCGTGTTGAAGGCGGCCAGCTCGGCGGCGCTCAGCTCGGCGGTGAAGATGGAATTCTTGCCGGCCGTGGCGGCGTCCGTGCGAACGCCGTTCTGCACATTGACAGTGTTGTTCTGCAGGTCGTGGATGCCGGTGCCCGTGCCCTTGTCGGTATAGGCCACGGCGCAGCCGTTTTTCAGGCCCCACTCGCCGGACGACCCGATGGCGCCATACACGCCGCGCGAGCCGCTGGAGGTGCCGGTGACGATGCACGGATTGGTCGGGTTGAAGGTGCTAGGTACCTGCACCAGCATGGTGATGTTCTGCTTGCCCGTGCCGTCATCGGAGTAGGCGATGTGTTCGGTTCCGGCGATCTTGCCTTCGCTGGTGGTGATGACGCCCTTGGCATCGACGTTCGGCCCGTACAGCGTGCCGTAGCCGCCGGCCGCGCTGATGTCGAGGATGGCGCGGTAGTTGTTGAAGATGGCGAGCTTGCGCAGTTCGGCTGCCGTGGGCTTCAACGGGTCAGCGGGCGTCAGTGCAACCGATGTGGCCGCGCCCAGCCCGGTCTTGCCCAGGCCGGCGGTCAGCAGGTCGTCGCTGTTGCCGTCATAGCTGGCGGTGGCGATGGCGCCCAGGTAGCTTGGCTTGATGTTGGTGCTCTCGACCGGGTCGCTGCTTCCGCCGCAGGCGCTCAGCGCCAGGACGGCAGCGGCCAGTGCGCTCAGCTTCAAAGTGTTGTTCTTGCGTGCAATGGTCATGTCTCGCCTTCTTGTGTTGATTTGTTCGTTCATCGACTTTTTACACACACCTGTTCAAAGCAATCCGGCGCTTTTGGCCAGCTTGTCCCTCAGGGCTGCGAAGCCTCAGCAGCCCGAATCCACTCGGAGTGACCTGCTGAAGTCAGCTGCATGATGGTCGGTAACATGGGGTGTTTCAATTCCGTACGAATACCTACCGGGGTAAGCGAGCTTGACGATTTGGTAAAAAAATCAATCAGCTTCATTGACAGACAACTTTTCAAAGCCCTTGCCCCGTGTGGCTTTTGAAGTTCAGGCAAATATCGTCCATGCCTTTTCCGCCATCCCCTTCCCGTGGCGCCGACCGGCGCACGGCATTGCGCCAGTCGGCCCGCGCACTGGCCGCCTTGTCGGCCGTGGCGCCGTGGTGGTCAGGGGCGCTGGCGCAACCCCAGGCCACGCCCATGACACCCCAGATCGATACCCGCCCGATTCCCTCGACCGGCGAAGCGCTGCCGGTCATTGGCTGCGGCACCTACATCGGCTTTGACGTGGCGCCGGGCAGCCCGGGCTACGGCCAGTTGCCCGGCGTGCTCGACGCGCTGTTTGCCGCTGGCGGCTCGGTGCTCGACAGCTCGCCGATGTACGGTCGCGCCGAAGCCACGACCGGAGAGCTGCTGGCCGCCGCCGGCAGCCGCGACAAGGCCTTCATCGCGACCAAGGTCTGGACCAGCGGGCGCGAAGCCGGCCTGGCGCAGGTGGAACAGTCGTTTGCCCGGCTTGCCACCTCCCGCATCGACCTGATGCAGGTACACAACCTGGTGGACTGGCGCATCCAGCTGGCCTCGGTGCGCCGGTTGAAGGACGCCGGCCGGGTGCGCTACGTCGGCATCACCCACTACACCGCGTCGGCTTATTCCGAGGTGGAGGCGGTGCTGCGCGCCGAGAAGCTCGATTTCCTGCAGATCAACTATGCGCTCGACGACCGGGCTACCGCTGGCGCAGGAGCGCGGCGTGGCGGTGCTGGTCAACCAGCCGTTTGGCGGCGGCGGCCTGCTGCGGCGCCTGGCCGGCAAGCCGCTGCCCGGCTGGGCGCCGGACATCGGCTGCGCCAGCTGGGCGCAGGTGCTGCTGAAATTCGTACTGAGCCACCCGGCCGTGACCTGCGCCATTCCGGGCACCGGCCGGCCCGCGCACATGCAGGACAACCTGGCGGCGGGCCGGGGCGTTCTGCCGGATGCGGAGTTCTGGCGCCGGCATGGAGATTCTGTGGGGGTGTGAAGGCTGGGGCGCCCGACCAGCGCCCAGAGCAAGGCATGCGCACTTTTCAAAACACGCTGCAGCGCAGCCGTTTCAACCCGCAAACCACGTTTTCAGCATCAAATAAGCCTATTGCGCACGCCAGGCTTGCGCAACTAGCTATTTATTCAATAGCAAAAAGCGGTCGTCAATCTAAGGCGTCTTGAAAAGCTTTTTCGCAATCTGGTCGCCTTTTTCCTTGTTCTTGCGCTCGGCCGTTTCCTGTTCGGACGGGCTGGTGGCCGCCTGCGTGCAGCGCTCCGACACGCGCCGGAAGTTTTTGCCGCAGTTTTGCGCCATGCGCTTGGCTTCGTCCCAGCCCTGCGCCTCACCATAAAAACGGATGGCATCGGGCCAGGCTTCCTCGGCATTCTGGAAGTAGCCCAGGCCCTGGTCCATCACCTTTCTGGCGGCGGCGGTTTGCCGGCCATCCTGCAGCCGCCTGCTGCGTTCCTGATAGGTTTTCCAGGCGCGGTCCGGCTCGGAAAGAAAGTTCGCTTCAAGCACTAGGCCCGGGTCTGACTTCTGCCTGCCCGCCGCAGCGGGCTGTTCGTTCAGCACGGTGTAAAGCGCGAACAGCGGCACGGCATGCGTGGCGGTGGGGCCTGCTGCCGACCTTCTGGCCAGCTCCAGCGATTTCGGCTCCTTCGGCGCGTTGATGACCTTGAAGGCCAGGGCGTAATTGGCCAGGATGGCTGCCGTGCGCCTGTCCTGCAAGGCTTTTTGCAAAGGTTTCGTCACCGGCTCCCTGCTGACCTGTATGTCTGGAAACGGCGTGACCGCCACGCCCAGCGCATCGATCCTTTCCACAATCGGCGGGTGGTCACTTCGAACTTTTGCCGATACCTTGCTGATGTCGAACGCCATCTGCTGCAAGGCTGCACCCAGGTTACCGCTGAGTTCGCCGCTCGACTGGGCCAGCGACTGGCTTGCGGCGTTGTTGCCGGCCTTGGGGTTTTGCTTGGCAGCGGCGTCCATGGCTTGCTGCCGGATGGTCTTGAGCATCTGCTCGTTGCGGCCCTTTTCGCGCTGTTCGTTGTCTTCTTCCCAGCTGGCCTGGCGCTCCAGAAACGCCTTCATGCCATGCTCGTAGGAATAGCCGAGCTTCAGGCTGACGTTCAGGCCGAAGTTGTCGGCAGCGCTTTCCTGCGACCGGCCGTAAATCGTCGTGACCAGCCCGCGCCCCAGCGTGTAGGCGGTGACCAGGGTGTCGACATCATTCCAGCCGGTGGCCTGGGCGGTTTTTTTGGCAATGCCCACGCCAAGCGCCAGAAAGCCGGTCACCGTGTCGGCGCCCTGCACCGCGCCCTCCAGCTCGTGGTAGTGCAGGTAGACATGGCCGAACTCATGGCTGAGCAGGGCCGCAAGCTCGTCTTCGCTCTGCGCCGAGGTCAGCCACGGCATGGAGACATAGATGTTTCCGGCGCCGGTCGCGTAGGCCTGCAGTGCATCGCTGGCCAGGATATGCACGCCGCCAGGCCAGCCGGCCACGCCGGCCTGGGTCTTGATGCGCGCATACACGCTGTTCAGGTAGCGCTGCAGGTCAGGGGCATTGACCAGGCCAAAACCGCGCGCACGCTGGTTGAGTACATCCTGCGCGGCGTCAGGCCATTCGCGCGCAACGGGTGGCGGCAGTGCGGCGGTGGGGCTGACAGGGGCGGCCTGGCTCAAAAACGGCAGCGACGGCATGGCCTTGGGCATGGTTTCGCAGCCCGCCAGCACGGCCAGCGCCATGGCGAAGGCGCCGGTCTGCAGCGTGCGCCAGGGTGAGGTGCGCCACTTATTTGCAGGCATCTTTTCCAGCTCCCGGTGTGGCGATGGTTCCATTGAGCGCCGACTGCGATGCGGTGCCGCAACTTGCAGTGCTGTCGCGGCTGATACGCACCTGCATGCCGCGCAGCCAGTAGTTTTGTCCACCGATGGCAACCTGGTGGTAGCCGGTTTTTGTCGATTGAATGGCCAGCGGCAGCCCGGCTTCGGCCACGCTGACCTGGCGCACGGCCACGGCCGCTCCGGGCTGGTCGTACAGGTCCAGGCTGGTCAGGGTGCTGGGACTGGGCGCAATGACCTTGCCTTGCGCCAGCACTGCGGAAACGGGCAGGGCCAGCAGGACAACAAGCAGGGGAACATGGAATTTCATCAATTTTCCTTGGGGTTTATGGCATTGGCAGGGAGGCGGGAGCAGCAGGTGTTGTGTCGCTTGGCGCAGGAGTTGTTTTGAAAAGGTCCTGGATCTTTTTCATATAGCCCAGGCCCTCGGCCAGCAGCGTCATGCCGGCCAGTTCGACCACGGGCAGCATGCCGATGCGGAACCAGGCTTGCAGCAAGCCGATCAGCACCATGACCGCGACAAATTGAAGCGCCAGCCGGGCCAGCCAGGCCAGCACATCGACCGGCAGCCGAAGCAGCCGACGGGTGCGCTCCGGCTGCGCCTGGTAGTGCGCAGGCAGGCTGGAAAGCGCCGGCGGCCAGCCACGCGCTTGACACAACCGGGTCAGTTTTGCCTGCAGCGCGTCCCAGGCCAGATGCACTCCGAAGACCACCAAAATGGCCATCAGGCCCGGCTTGAGCAATGCCCACGACGGCGGCAGCGTCCATTCGGCGCTGAGCTTGTAGTCGCCTGCGTAGGTCAGCAGATTGTCCAGCGCCATGGCATGCATGTAGATGCCCGGCGTGATGCGGTGGACGGGCGAATCGGCGAAATCGTTGAAGCCCGGGACGTTGGCGCCCACCAGCACATAGCGCCCTGCCAGATAGGGCGCCAGCTCGACTTCCGACAACACACCGAGCTGAGCCATGGACAGCGTCTGGTGATAAGGGCACAAGGGCAGCCGGCCGGCGTCTTCCCATAACTGGCGCAGCACACCCGGCACCAGTTGCCGCAGGTCAGGCACCCCGGGACGGCAGTGCTGCAGGCGTTCGGGCCTGTGGCGCTGCGGCGCCGAGTTGTGCCCCCAGACCAGCGCCATGGGAACGGTTTCCTCGCCCAGGTCGAGGTGCGCCACGTCCTGCGCCATGGCCATGGCGGCGCTGCGGTAGGCCGGCTGGCGCAGTGGTTCGCTCGCGGGGCCGGCTGCCCAGCCGGCATCGGTCAGGTGGCGGCTGAGCTGGTAGCTCCAGGCCAGGCCGTCCAACGGATCTGGAAGGTAGTCCACGCCCACCAGCGTGAAACAGGCCGGCGCGCTGCCGGGCGGGTCAGCGCCCAGGCCGGAGCGGATGGTCAGGCGGCCGGTTTCGGGTGAAGGCATTGCCGCCAGGAATACCGGCACCTTGAATTCATTTTGAATCCTGCACAGCGCCTGGCGCAGGCTTGCAATGGTCGGGTCATCGCGTTCCTGGCCGAAGGTGATGTCCAGCATGATGGCCTTGGGGCGGGCCTTCGGGTCGCTCGCCAGGCGAAGCAGCCCGTCGGCATGGTCCTGATAGCTGATGGGCCAGGCACTGCCGCTGCTGTCGAGAAACTCCCGGTCGTACAGCGCCACCGTGATCTGGTCGCGCATCAGGGCCGGATAGTGGAACTGCGCCGTCAGCGGCGCTTGCGCACGGGCCATGAAGCGCGTCAGCGCCATGCCGCTGGCGTTGAGCTTGTCCCCCAGCCAGAGCATGGTGAACGACACCACGACCAGTATCAGCAAGGCCCAGGCCCGTGCAAACCAGCGTTGGCCTGGATGGTCAGGCACGCTGTCGCTGGCGCTCAATGCGTCGTTGAAGGCTTTGCCCAGCCCGCTCAAAAGCTTCATAATTTTCATGGCCATGCTGGAAAACTGATTTCGCCTGCCGTCGCGCGAGAGGCAACGTTACAAAATGTACAACTAGTCTATCCGCAGTCGGGCAAGCGCCATGCGTGATGGGCCGCCGCCCGATGCCATCTAGCATCTTCGCCGATTGACAGCCGAGTTTTTGCACCGGACGATTCAACACATCGACCACCCTTAACTTCCAGGCCCGCTCCATGCTCAACACCTACCTCGACCACTTTCTGGCGCCCGTCGTCGTCCTGACCGGCGCTTCCAGCGGCATCGGCCATGCCACCGCATTGGCCTTCGCGCGCGAGGGAGCGCAGCTGGTGCTGGCGGCGCGCGGTCCGGAGGCGCTGGACAAGGTGGCGGCCGAATGCGTGTTGCAGGGTGCCCAGGCGCTGGCCGTGCCGACCGACGTGACCGACGCCGACGCCATGCAGGCGCTGGCCAGCGCGGCCATCGAGCGCTTTGGCCGCATCGACGTCTGGATCAACAACGTCGGCATCGGCGCGGTCGGCGCGTTCGACGTCACGCCCATGGAAGCGAACGAGCGCGTGGTCGCGACCAACCTGCTCGGCCACATGAACGGCGCGCATGCGGTGCTGCCGCATTTTCGCAAGCGCGGGCGCGGCACGCTGATCAACATGATCTCGTCAGGCGGCTGGGTGCCCGCGCCTTATGCCGCCGCCTACACCGCCAGCAAGTTCGGGCTGCGCGGCTTTTCCGAGGCGCTGCGGGCCGAACTGGCCGGCCTGCCCGATGTGCATGTCTGCGAGGTCTATCCGACCTTTGTCGACACGCCCGGCCTGTTCCACGGCGCCAACTACACCGGCAAGCGCCTGCACCCACCGCCGCCGGTGCTCGATCCGCGCACGGTGGCCCATACCCTGGTGGCGCTGAGCCGGGCGCCGCGCGACGTCACGGCGATTGGCAGCGTGGCGATTCCCGGGCGGCTGGCGCATGCCGTCGCGCCTGGCCTGACCGCCCGCCTTGCACGTTGGCTGGCCGACCGGGCGCTTGGCCGCGCCGACCCGGCGCCGATCACCAACGGCAATTTGTTCGAACCGTCACGCGTTCACACCATCGACGGCGGCTACCGCACGCTGGCGGTGCGCGCCATGCCGGCGCTAGCGGTGGCGCTGGCCGGCGCGGTCGGGCTGGGCATGCTGTGGGCCATGCGCCCGCGCCAGAGCCGGCCGCAGGACGCGCGACGGCTTACCGCACGGCCCAGGTCAGCGCGCTGACCGGCTGCCAAGCTCAGGGCTGCTCACCAGCCGCCTGAACCGGGTCCGCCCTTGAACGGCCCGACCACCTCGGGCGTGATCCAGCCGGCATAAAAACCGCCGGGCTGCGGCTGCACCCGCAGGCCGTCCACCCGGCAGTCCAGATGCTGCGGATAAAAGCCGAAATGGCCGGCCAGCGCTTCGTAAGGCGCCAGCGGGTGCGCATACGACCAGGCCACGCGGTCGAGCATGCCGCCGCCGGGCAGCCGCACCGACCAGTAGGCCGCCTGGCCTTTCCATTCACACTGCGAACTGCCCAAAGCCGGCACCAGCCAGTCGGTGCGAACATCCTGCGCAGGCAGGTAAAAGCCCGGCGGGCTGGCGGTCTCTAACAGGCGCAGCGCCCGGCGGCTGCGGGCCATCTCCAGGCCGCCGGCCATCACGACCACTTCCCGGTGGTCAAGCACCAGCCGGGGCGGGCGCGGATAGTCCCAGACCGATTCCTGGCCCGGGCCGGTGGGCAGCGCAAAAGACGGGCGTTCGCGTCCGATGTGCTGCCACAGGGCGGTGGCGCGGGCCAGGCGGTCGGCAGTGCTGCGGTTCATGCGGTGCTCCTGTAAAACTTGAAAAGTCGTTGAACAAAAACTGTTATTTTCCCAGCGCTCAGCGGTCGGCGCTGTCGGCTTCAAGCAGCAGCCGGATGCCGACCCGGGTATAGCGGGTTTGCGCCGAATTCCAGTTGCGGTTGGCAGGCGGCAGCGGCGGCTTTCGTGCCGGCTGAGCCAGCGGCCCATGGCCTGCGCCCGGCTTCGGGTCCAATACGCAGCATGAAACCACCGCACGGCACCGAGCCCCTTCCCGCCCCGAGCATGCTTGAGCAACTGCGCGCCGGCGCGCTGGCCGGCAGCCGACGCCTGAGCCTGTCCTGCGGGCTGGAGACCTTTCCGCCCGAGATCTTCACACTGGCCGACACGCTGGAAATTCTCGATCTGTCGGGCAATGCGCTGAGCGCCTTGCCCAACGACCTGGCGCGGCTGCACCGGCTGCGCATCATTTTTTGCTCGCACAACCGGTTCACCGAACTGCCGGCGGCGCTGGGGCAGTGCGCGCAGCTGGAGATGATCGGCTTTCGGGCCAACCAGATTCGCCGGGTGCCGGGCGACGCGCTGCCGCCGCGCCTGCGCGCGCTGGTGCTGACCGACAACCAGATCGACACACTGCCCGCCGCCCTCGGGCGCTGCTCGCGGCTGCAAAAACTCATGCTCGCCGGCAACCGGCTGCACACCCTGCCGCCGGAAATGGCCGCCTGCACCCGGCTGGAGCTGCTGCGCATCGCCGCCAACCGCTTCACCGCCCTGCCCGGCTGGCTGCTGGCGCTGCCGCGCCTGGCCTGGCTGGCGTTTGCCGGCAACCCGCTGTCTAGAGCCGGCGAAGCCGCCGCGCAGACCGATGCCTTGGCGTGCATCGAATGGGACAGCCTGCAACCCGGCGCGCTGCTGGGCGAAGGCGCATCGGGCGTGATCCGCCAGGCGCTCTGGCAACGCGGCGGCGCGGCGCTGCCGGTGGCCGTCAAGCTGTTCAAGGGCGCACTGACCAGCGACGGCCTGCCCCGGCATGAAATGGCGGCCTGCCTCGGCGCTGGCGCGCATCCCGGCCTGATTGCGGTGCATGGCCGCATCACCCATCATCCGGCAGGCAGAGACGGCCTGGTGATGGCGCTGGTGGCGCCGCGCTTTGGCAACCTGGCCGCGCCGCCCAGTCTGGACTCGTGCACCCGCGACGTGTATGACGCCGCGACGCGCTTCACACCCGGCGCGGCGCTGCGGCTGGCGCTGGACGTGGCGTCAGCGGCCGGCCAGCTGCATGCGCGCGGCATCCTGCATGGCGACCTGTATGCGCACAACATTTTGTGCACGGCGGACGGCCAGGCGCTGCTCGGCGACTTTGGCGCCGCCTCGTTTTTTCCGCCGGACGACGTGCCGCTGGCGCTGGCCCTGCAGCGCATCGAGACACGGGCGTTTTCCTGCCTGCTGGAAGAACTGCTGGCCCGCTGCCCGGCACCTGCCGGCGCGCACGCGGCGCTGGCGATGCTGGCCGCCCTGCAGGCCGACTGCGCCCGTGAAGACACCGACCGGCGCCCCTTGTTTGCCGACATCGTGCAGCGGCTGACGCAGTGCCAGCCAGCCGGCTAGGGCGGTGTCGCCCTGACCTGCAAACGTGACCAGGTCTGGCGCGCAAGGCTCAAACCCTGCCGTCATTCCCGCGCAGGCGGGAATCCAGTCCGGTGCGTGCCCGGCGCACCGCCCTTGGCGTACCTTCTGGATTCCCGCCTGCGCGGGAATGACGGGTGATTTTTCAGGTCAGGGCAAAGCTGCTCTAAAGCGCTCAGGCAACTGCAAGGACTCCTGAATCAATAGCTGCTGGTGCTGGTGGGGCCTGCGCAAACGGCAGTTTTGATGAATTTTTAGCATTTCCAAACGGCCATAAAAAAACGCAGGTGGAAATCCACCTGCGTTTTTAGGGAGCGAAAGCGAAAAAATTACTTTTGCGGAACGATGACCAGCGTGTCGCCGCCGGTTTTGCCGGTGTCGCCCTTGCTGCCGTCGGCACCGGTTGCGCCCGTGGCGCCGGTGTAGCCGGTGGAACCAGTAGAGCCTGTCGAACCGGTGGAGCCCGTGGCGCCATCATTGCCGGTTGCGCCCGTGGCGCCGGTGGCACCCGTTGGACCGGGAACGGCAACCGTTGAACCGGTCGAGCCCGTCGAGCCGGTAGCGCCCGTGGCGCCGGCCGGGCCTGCGGGGCCGGGAACCACGACAACCGGTGCGGCGGCAGGCGGCGCAACCGTGGTTTTTTCGCAAGCGGTCAGGCCGAGCATCGCAACCAAAGCGGCAAGCAGTAAAGAATGTTTCATGAGAAGACCTTTGAAGTGAAGAATAAGCCGCACATCAAATCCAGTGTGTGCGTTTTACAGTTTTATCTTGCCGCGACATTTAACAGTCACTGACAAGCTGTAACGGTAATTTACTGAATAAGTTCACTCTGCCGTGTAGGACAGCTTCACAAGCGGCTGTCGCTTTTGGGCGGATGGCGTTGCACCGCAGCCTGCGCTGCCCTGGCCGCCGCCGCAGGCGCGGTCGATATCGACAAGCGCAGCGAAAGCTGGCGCCAGCAAGGCTACGCGGGCTTCGGCCCGTCGGCCCAGCCTTGCCACCCCGACCAGATCGCCGCCGAGCGAAGCCGCCTGGCTCTTTCGCTTGAAACAGCGCGCATCAGCCTTACCTCTGTTTTTTTAGAGAAGAAAGCGCCCCTCATGTCTTCCATGCCCGTTCTTCGCATCGAGCCGCTGGGTTTTCCGTGGCCCACGGTCGATCCTTTCCTGTTTTGCGTCTACCACGACGACGCTTATCCGCAAGGCAATGCGCAGCACGGGCCGGCGGCGTCGCTGGCCGGGCGCGACATCGGCCAGGACTTCAGCCGCCAGGACGGCTGGAGCATGTACCACGGCCGCACGGTGCCGGGCTTTCCAGCGCATCCGCACCGGGGTTTTGAAACCGTGACGATTGTGCGCAAGGGCCTGATCGACCATTGCGATTCACTCGGCGCAACGGCGCGTTTCGGGCGCGGCGACGTGCAGTGGCTCACGGCCGGCCAGGGCGTGGTGCATTCCGAAATATTTCCGCTGCTGGACCAGGACGGGCCGAACCCGCTGGAGCTGTTCCAGATCTGGCTGAACCTGCCGGCTGCAGCCAAGATGGCCGCGCCGCACTTCACCATGTTCTGGGCGCAAGACATTCCGAAGTTCACCGCCACCGATGACGCAGGCCGCACGACCGACGTGGCCGTCATCACCGGCCGGCTGAACGACCCCAGCGCCGCCGTGGACGCGCCTTTGACGCCGCCGCCCGATTCCTGGGCCGCGCGGCTTGACGCCGACGTGGCCATCTGCACGCTGCGCATGGCGCCCGGCGCGCGCTGGACGCTGCCCGCCGCCGCGGGCGCATCCACCCGGCGCCAGCTGTATTTCTTCAAAGGCCAGTCCATCAGCGTGGCCGGCCAGGCGGTGCGCTCCGCCAGCGCCATCGAGCTGCGCGCTGATGCCGCCGTCGAACTGGTCAATGGTCCGGAAGAATCCGAATTTTTGCTGCTCCAGGGCCGGCCGATTGGCGAGCCGGTGGCGCAGCAGGGCCCGTTTGTGATGAACACCGAGGCCGAAATCCGCCAGGCATTCGCCGACTACCAACGCACCCGGTTCGGCGGCTGGCCGTGGCCCGACGCTGCGCCGGTGCATGGAAGCGCGCCGGACCGGTTCGCGCGGCACCCGGGCGGCGCCGAGGAGCGGCCTGAAGCGCTTGCCATCGATCCGGTCACGGCACCGTCGTCGCCTGACTGAAAAAGGTTTTCGGCCATGCCGGACCCGTGCGCTGTCCTACTCTGGATAGCGCGATTGGACGGCTGCGACTTGTCCGTGAAAGTGTTTCCATGGGCCAGAGAGTTTCCTTGATGGGCCGCAACCGCTGCCCCCTAAACACACAGGTGCTCAATGCAAACCTTGATGACCTACCTGGTGGAAGACAACCCCACCGTTCGCAGCAACCTGATCGAAACCCTTGGCGAAATAGCCCAACTGGAAATTACCGCGCATTCGGCAACCCAGAACGAAGCCAGCCAGTGGCTTGTGCGCCATTTGGACTGGCACCTGGCCATTGTTGACCTGTTTTTAAGGCAGGGAAGCGGCCTGGGGGTGCTGGCCGCGTGCCAGGACCGCGCGCCGTTCCAGAAGGTGGTGATCCTGACCAACTACGCCACGCCGGAAATCCGCAAGCGCTCGGCAGCGCTGGGGGCCGATGCGGTGTTCGACAAATCCACCGAGCTCGACGGCCTGCTGAACTTTTGCATCGAGCAGACTCGCCAGCTGGCCAGAAACCGGCCTGACGCGCCGGGCCGTGGCTTCCTGCTGAACTAGTTTTCAGCATCAAATATGCCCCTTACGCAGATGTGACGGGCGTAACCAGCTATGAATTTATGAGCAAAAACCATCATGCGCCTTGCGGGCAGAGATGTCGCGCTGGCAGGCAGACGGCTTCTGCATGAACAGCTGCCAGAATCCCTTCACTTATTTGCCGGGAGCAGCTTGTGAAAATTGGAATCTTGGGCGCGGGCGCGCTGGGTTGCGCCATCGGCGGTGTGCTGACCGAGGCGGGCCATGAGGTCTGGCTGATCAACCGCAACGCCGACCAGGTCGAGGCGATGACACGCCATGGCTTGACATTGCGCACTGGCGGCGTGGACCGCACGGTGGCAGTGCACGCGGTCACCACGGCCGGGCCGGTGGGCCGGGTAGAGCTGGTGATCGTGCTGGTCAAGTCCTTTCACACCGCCGAGGCGATGCAGGCCGCCACGTCGCTACTGGGGCCTGGCACGGTGGTGCTGTCGCTGCAAAACGGCCTGGGCCATGAAGACCTGCTGGCCGGCATCGTCGGCCGCGAGCGGCTGCTGGCCGGCAAGACCTATGTCGGCGGCACCCAGCTGGCGCCCGGCCATGTGCTGGCCGGCACGCTGAACAAGCTGACGCTGATCGGCGAGCCGGGCGGCGGCGTGTCGGAACGGGTGCGGCGCATCGCCTCGCTGTTCAACGCGGCCGGGCTGGACACCAGCGTCAGCGGCAACATCGCGGGCGTGATCTGGGACAAGCTGCTGGTCAATGTGGCGACCGGCGCATTGAGCGGCATCACGCGACTGCCCTACGGACTGCTCTACCAGTCGCCCGAGCTGCAGGCCTGCGCCGTGGCGGCGGTCAGCGAGGCGATGGCGGTGGCCAAAGCCAGCGGCATCACCGTGAGCATTGCCGATCCGGTCGATGCCTGGCGCATGGCCGGCGCCGGCCTGCCGTTTGAATTCAAGCCGTCGATGCTGCAAAGCCTGGAAAAAGGATCAAGCACCGAGATTGATTTCATCAATGGCGCGGTGGTGCGCCAGGGCGAAAAGGTCGGCGTGCCGACGCCGGTCAACCAGACGCTCGTGGCCTGCATCAAGGGCATCAGCGCAGCACAAAATAGTAGCCGCGCAACACCAGCGAAGTGAGTTTCAGGGGCGTGTTACGCACCACGGCAGGCAACCATTGGGGTGAATTCAGGGAAAACCGGGTGGCCCAACGCGTGACCGGGCGCAGCCATTGGGTTGATTTCATAAAACGTTGCTGCTGGGCGGGGGATTTCATGGCGTGGCTCAGTGTAAAAACAGCGGCTATTGTTGTACCAGGCTAAAAACCTTGCCGCCTGCGCGCCAACAAGCGGTGTGTAAATCAGGCAAGGCGCAAGGGCATCGGCTGGCATGCGGTAGTCTCATCCTCATCGACCGCTACTGTAATGCGGGTCTTCGTTTTTCAAGGAATTGCCATGAAAGTTGTGCTGCCGGGTTTTTCGATGCCACTGCGAACTACGCGCCATGAGCGCGCGCCATATTGACCGGAGCCTGCGATGAGTGACCCACGCGTTTTCACGACCCCGCCGCCAGTCCTAAGTTCCACCGTGCCCAGCGGGCGCCTCAGCCGATTGATGCGCATGGGGCAAATGGCCACCGGTGTGGCGGGCAACATGCTGCTGGCCGGTGCACGGGAGCTTGCGCAAGGCAGGCGGCCCAACCTCAGTGACCTGCTGCTGACCCCGGCCAACGCACTCAAAATCACCCAGCAACTGGCCCAGATGCGGGGCGCGGCCATGAAGGTCGGGCAACTGATCTCGATGGACGCGGGCGATCTATTGCCGCCGGAAATGGCCGCCATTTTGGCGCGCTTGCGCTCGGATGCCCACGCCATGCCACAGCGCCAGGTGCAGGCCGTGCTCACGGCCAACTGGGGCGCCCAATGGCAGCAGCGCTTTGAGCCATTTCAGTTCACGCCCATCGCTGCAGCCTCGATCGGCCAGGTGCACCGCGCCAAAACGCTCGACGGGCGCGATCTGGCCATCAAAGTCCAGTACCCCGGCGTGCGCGCCAGCATCAGCAGCGATGTGGACAACGTGGCCACGCTGTTGCGCTTGTCTGGCCTGCTGCCGAGCACACTGGACATTGCGCCGCTGCTGCTGGAGGCCAAGCGCCAACTGCGCGAAGAAGCCGACTACCAGGCCGAGGGTGCGCACTTGCAGCGTTTTGCTGACCTGCTGCTGGATGCGCCCGAGTTTGTGGTGCCCCGCCTGCACGCCGACCTGACCACCCCGCAGGTGCTGGCCATGTCGTTTGTCGGGGGTGTGCCCATTGAGTCCATGCTGCATGCGCCACAGGCCGAGCGCGACCGCATCGTGCGCCTGCTGGTGAACCTGCTGTTTCGGGAGTTGTTTGAGTTTGGGCTGATGCAAACCGACCCCAACTTTGCCAACTACCGTTACGACCCGGTGACCCGGCAACTGATCCTGCTTGACTTTGGCGCCACCCGTGCTTTTGCGCCCGGTTTTGGCCAGGCTTATGGCCAACTGATGGTCGCCGCCATAGCCGGTGACCGCCAGGCAATGCAGCAAGCCGCCATGGCCATTGGTTACTTTGACGAGCGCACCCAGCCCAGACACCAGGCCGCCGTGCTGGATATGATGCAAATGGCGCTGGAGCCGCTGCGCCATTCGGGCGACTTTGACTTTGGCCGCAATGACATGGTGCAGCGGCTGCGCCAGGCGGGCATGGCGCTGGGTCTGGAACGCGATTTTTGGCACATCCCGCCCATTGACACGCTGTTTTTGCACCGCAAGCTAGGCGGCTTGTATCTGCTGGCAGCCCGGCTCAAGGCGCGGGTCAATGCGCAGGAGCTGGTGCAAGCTGCTTTTTGATCCAACCCCCGGATTCAACTCTCAACACCACCGGGTGCGGCCCCGGGAAAGGCGTCAAGGTGGCCTGACGCAGGCAGAGCCCGTTACGGCGTTCCATCGGACAGCCGTGGCGCCTTGGAAAGCAAGGTTTTTTAGTCAACATGGCAGAGGCACTTTGTGGCCTGGCGGTCATGAGAAACCGTTTGCATCGCAACGCGTTGGTCGATGCATGTGCCGCCGCATCAAGGCACCCGCCACTCCCAGGTGTCTGTGCTGAGCAACGCGCGTCGGTGGCCGCCGCGGGCGAGTTCAAGCCAATCTATTTCCTGCACCTGAGCGATCAGGATCGCCAAATGGTGCGGGCGGGTTGGATCTTCTGGCAGCGCCTGTTCGTCCGCCTGCTCGCCCGGCAGCACATCGCCTGGCGCAGCGGCTGATAAATAGTCGCCAGCGGCAGCGGACTGGCGTACCCGGTCCCATACCGCCTCAAGCTGCGGCCCGGCAGTTTGAACCGACATGTGCGCCCGCACCCGAAGCTGCCAGCTCAAGCGCTTGCTCCAGAACACCAGCATGGCGCTGGGCTGGTCGGCCAGCGCGGCAACTTTTGGGCTGCGGCTGTCGGTGTAGATGTAAAGGCGCGACAGCTTGGCATCTGCGTGGCGCAGCACCACGGTGCGCGCATCGGGCGCTCCTTGCCGGCCGATCGTGGCCAACACGGGTGTTCGCCACTCGCTGTGTCGGTCTTGCGTGGCGCGCTGCAACTCCGTCCATATGCGTTGGCGGATTTCATGGGGGTTCAGCATGGGGGTCTGCCTCTTTTTAAATTTCCTGACGGGCTGTGGGCTGCATTCGCTCGCCTGGACAGCAAGGCAGGCTCCGGGCAAGTGGCGCCAGCCGCTTGACAAACAAAACAACGATTTGTAGCATACCTACCAACTAGTCGGCACATCAGGAAAAAAAATGAAACTCAATTCGGATTTCTCGCAGCGCGTGGTCGTCAATCCCGCAAGCCTGGAGTGGGTCGATTCGCCCGTGCCCGGCATTCAACGCCAGCTGATCGAACGCGACGGCGGCGAAGTGGCGCGCGCCACCTCGATCGTGCGATACGCGGCGGGCTCCTCTTTTGAAAATCACCGGCACGACCTGGGCGAGGAAATCGTGGTCCTGGACGGCGTGTTCAGCGACGAATCCGGCAGCTTCGGGCCCGGGACTTACCTCAAGAATCCACCGGGTTCTTCGCATGCGCCAAGCTCGGCTGCGGGTTGCACGCTGTTCGTCAAGCTGCGCCACCTCGATCCAGCAGACAGCCAGCGCGTCGTGGTCGATACGCGCCAGGCTGCCTGGTTTGCAGGGCTTGTGCCGGGTCTTTCGGTGCTGCCCCTTTCCGAGTTCGGTAGCCAGCACACCGCTTTGGTGCGCTGGGCGCCGGGGACGCGGTTCAATGCCCATCGACATTACGGCGGTGAGGAAATTTATGTGCTCGATGGCGTCTTTGAGGATGAGTTCGGCCGCTACCCTGCAGGAACATGGATACGCAGTCCGCATCTGAGTGCGCACCGCCCCTTCAGTGGCGAAGGCTGCACCATTTTCGTCAAAACCGGTCACTTGCCCGTCGCACCAACCGGCGCGGCTCTCGCGTGAGGCATTTCTCTGAAATCTCGCCGACCGCCGAGCGTGTGGTGGATGTCGCTGAAGGCTTGTTGCAGCAGCGTGGCTACAACGGCTTTTCATACGACGACGTGGCGCAATTGGTGGGTATCAAAAAGCCGAGCATCCACCACCACTTTTCCAGGAAAGAAGAGCTTGTGGCAGTGGTCGTGCAGCGCTACACGCATCGGTTCAGTGAGGAATTGCTCGGCATCGATGGTCAGCAGGCGAAAGCGCCTGGCAGGCTGATGGCCTACGCGGCACTGTTTGAGCGCACCTTTGCCCAGGACCGACGCCTTTGTGTCTGCGGCATGCTGGGCGCCGAGTCGGACGCGCTGCCGCCCGCCGTTGCGAGCGAGGTCGAGCGGTTCTTCCAAGTCAGTCTCGACTGGCTGACCCTGGTCATCGCCGATGGCCAGCGTGCCGCGCTGATCGCGCCGAACTGCGCCGCACAGGCTTTGGCAGAGGCGTTCTTGTGCGCGCTGGAAGGATCCATGGTGGTGGGGCGTGGCATGCGGTCGCCCTGCGGTCCCGCCGGCGTTGGACAAACTTTTCTTTCCGCCGTGTTGACCTGAGGCCGGCGCTTTTCACCAACAATTCAAGCCAAAACAGGCCTGCTGCCGCCGTTTTGTTTTTCCGGCCGCGGCACCTCGCCGGGCGTGTAGGATTTGGCAGCGACATCGACGCCATGGAGCGGGACGGTGTGCTGACTTCGGAGCCCCAGGCATGACAGATCTTTACGCCGTGATCGGCAACCCTATTTACCAGAGCAAATCGCCGCTGATTCACGGCATGTTCGCGCAGGCCACCGGCCAGGACATCGAATACATCGCCATCGAAAGCCCGCTGGACGGATTCGCCGGTGCGGTCGATGCGTTCCGCGCTGCTGGCGGGCGGGGCCTGAACATCACCGCGCCGTTCAAGCTCGACGCTTTTGCCTATGCAAGGGAACGCTCGGAGCGCGCCGAGCTGGCCGGCGCAGTCAATGCCATGAAGTTTGACGGTGACCGGGTGCTGGCCGAAAACTTTGACGGGGTCGGCCTGGTGCGCGACGTGGTCCACAACCTGAACTGTCCGCTCAAGGGAAAGCGCGTGCTGCTGCTGGGCGCGGGCGGCGCGGCCCGGGGCGCGCTGCTGCCTTTGCTGGCGCAGGAACCCGCCGAAGTGGTGATTGCCAATCGCAGCCTGGACAAGGCGCAGGCGCTGGCGCGCATCGCCGAGGCGTCGGGCGCCGGCCATGTGCGCGGCTGCAGCTACGCGGACCTGGCGGGGCAGGCCTTTGACGTGGTGTTCAATGCCACCTCGGCCAGCCTGCAAACCGAGTTGCCGCCGGTGCCAGCCAGCGTGTTCGCGCTGGACTGCCTCGCCTATGAGCTGGCCTACGGCAAGGGGCTGACGCCGTTTTTGCGCATGGCGCAAAGCGCCGGCGTGCGGCAACTGGCCGATGGCGTCGGCATGCTCGCCGAGCAGGCCGCCGAAGCGTTTGAGTGGTGGCGCGGCGTGCGGCCCGACACCCGCGCGGTGATCGAGAAACTGACGGTTGCGCTGGTCTGAGAAAACCTGCGGGCAGGCCGTGGGCACGGCGCGAAAGCATCGTCGAGAGGGTCGTGCCCCTTGTACGCGCGCCCTGGGCCGGCGTCAAAAACCCGGCAAGCCGGGCGCGTTCAGGCTGCGGCTGCGGCCTTGGCGGCAAGGCGCTTGGTGCGCGCCCGGATGTTGAGCGCCTCAACGCCCAGGGAAAACAGCATGGCCACATAGACATAGGCCTTGGGCACATGCACATCGAAGGCTTCGGCGACCAGCAGCGTGCCGACCATGGTCAGGAAAGCCAGCGCCAAAATCTTGATGGACGGATGCGCGTCCACGAACTCACCAATCGGCTTGGCTGCGAACATCATGACCGCGACCGATGCCACGACGGCGGCCACCATCACGCTGATGTTGTCCACCATGCCGACGGCGGTGATCACCGAGTCGAGTGAAAAAACGATGTCCACGATGCCGATCTGCACAATCGTTCCCCAGAACAAGGTGGCACCGGCCTTGACCTTGTCGACCCCGGCGATGACCTCGTCGGACTCATGCGCCTCGACCTCCTGGAAAATCTCATGCGAGGCCTTGTACAACAGAAACAGCCCGCCGCCGAGCAGGATCAGGTCGCGTCCGCTGATTTCCTGGGCGAACACGGTAAAAATCGGCGTGGTCAGCGTCATGACCCAGGCCAGGCTGAACAGCAGCGCAATGCGCGAGAACATCGCAAAGCCCAGCCCGAGGCGCCGCGCCAAGTCGCGCTTTTCGGCGGGCAGGCGACTCACCAGGATGCTGATGAAGATGATGTTGTCAATGCCCAGAACGATTTCAAGCGCCGCGAGCATGAAAAAAGCGATCCAGATGTTCGGGTCGGAGAGAAATTCCATGGGGGTTCCAAGCAAAGGTAAAGCCCTCCAGTCTACTCAGTTCGTTCGGGGCAGGTCAACGGCACCGCC
The DNA here is from genome assembly GCF_049895905.1 of Polaromonas sp. DSP2-3-2b2. Lineage (NCBI taxonomy): Bacteria > Pseudomonadati > Pseudomonadota > Betaproteobacteria > Burkholderiales > Comamonadaceae > Polaromonas > Polaromonas sp. DSP2-3-2b2. Next base: position 29,882 of record NZ_JAFCTH010000010.1, read on the forward strand.
CATGAATCCACAGTCGACACAAGGATTACCCCTTCGCCCTCCAGGAGCCGGCATGCAGGTGACCGGGCTGCCGGCCGCTGAAATCGCCAAGCTGCGCCCGGTGATCGCCACGCATGCGGTGTCGGCGGGGCAGGAAACCGACAAGGCAATGCAACACGGGACGCGCCGACCAAGGTTCGCAAGTAAGCTTGGCGCACACGCGCCGGTCAATCCGTCACAACCCGTCACAACCCATCTGGAAACCCCATGAAAATCCTCACGCTCAACGGCGTCAACCTGAACATGTTCGGCAAGCGCGACCCCCAGCAGTACGGCACCACCACGCTGGCCGAAATCGATACTGGATTGGCCGCGCTGGGCACGGAACTGGGCACGGATGTCGAATGCTTCCAGACCAACATCGAAGGCGAGATGTGCGAGCGCATCCACCGCGCCCATGGCGAAGGCGTGGACGCGGTACTGATCAATGCCGGCGCCTGGACGCACTACAGCTACGCCATCCGCGACGCGCTGGCGATTTTGAAGTGCCCGATCGTTGAGGTGCACATGTCCAACATCCATGCGCGCGAGCCGTTTCGCCATGTGTCGGTGTTCGCCGACATCGTGCGCGGCCAGATCTGCGGCTTTGGCGCCGACAGCTACCTGCTGGCGCTGCGCGCCGCCGTGTCGGCCGTGCAGTCCGCCGCCAGGGCCTGAGGCTTTCCAACCGCAGGGCGCGCCGCTGCTGCCGATGGCGGGCAACTACCACCAGCGGGCCTGCAAGTTTCATGTAAGGCGAAAGATTCATGCTGCACTGCAACATGAACGCTTCTTCTTTATCCCTTCAAAATGGACTCGAAGACCTCTTGGGCGACCTACGCTTCGCTCGCAAGAAGGGCGACCTGGGCCGGCTGGCCTTGCTGACTTACTGCGAAGTCAGGCGCTGGGCGCGCCAGGCCGAGGCGAAGGAGCTGGCCAGGCATTCATCGGCGCTGGTCAGCAATTTTCCGCATGCCAGCCGCGACGACTTCCTGGCAGCGGTTGACGAGTTGATTGCCGAACTGGAGCAGGCCCGCTGCAGCGCTGCCAGCGCGCCAGACAACAGGTTTTCCGACGGCCTGCACTGATGCCAATCCGCATGAGCGCGCATTCATTTCAACCGGAAAGCAACATTTTTTAGCATCAAACAGGCTGCTTGCGCAAGCACAGCATGCACAAGCAGCTATTGATTAAGTAGCAAAATCCGTCTGACGCCCTAGCGGCGCAGCAGCCGCAGGCCGTTGGCCACCACCAGCAGGCTGGCGCCCATGTCGGCGAACACCGCCATCCACATGCTCGCGCTGCCGAACACGGCAAGCACCAAAAACACCGCCTTGATGCCCAGCGCCAGCGTGATGTTCTGCCACAGCACGGCGTGCGTGCGCCGCGACAGGCGCACCGTTTCGGCAATGCGCGGCAAGCTGTCGTTCATGATGACCACGTCGGCCGCCTCGATGGCAATGTCGGTGCCTGCGCCGCCCATGGCGAAGCCGATGTCGGCCTGCGCCAGCGCGGGCGCGTCGTTGATGCCGTCGCCGGCCATGCCGGTCGGCCCGTACTGGCTTTGCAGCTGGCGGATGGCGCTCAGCTTGTCCTCGGGCAAGAGGTTGCCGCGCACGTCGTCGATGCCGGCCTGCGCGGCAATGGCCCGGGCGGTGGCAGCGTTGTCGCCGGTCAGCATCACCGGCACCACGCCCAGCGCCTTCAATTCGGCCACCGCCTGGCGCGAGCTGTCCCGGATCGTGTCGGCGACCGCAAAAAAGCCCAAGACCCCCTGCGCGCCAGCCAGCAGCGTGACGGTCCGGCCCTGCGCTTCATGCAGCGCCAGCGCTGCTTCCAGCGCGGGCGAGCATTGCTGGCGCTCTTCCATCAGCCGGTGGTTGCCCAGCACGTAGCTGGCGCCATCGACACGGCCCTGAATGCCCTGCCCCGCCAGCGCGCCAAAAGCTTCAACCGCGGCGGCGCCGGCACTGCGGCTGTCGGCCAGCCCCTGAAAAATTGCCCTGGACACCGGATGGTCGGAGCGGGCCGCCAGGCGGGCGGCGATGTGGCGGACTTCAGCCTGGTCAAGCTCGCCCCAGGCCTGCCAGCCGACCAGCGACGGCGTGCCTTGCGTGATCGTGCCGGTCTTATCGAGCGCCACGGCCTTCAGACGGCGGGCCTCTTCCAGGTAGCTGCCGCCCTTGATCAAAATGCCGCGCCGCGCTGCCGTCGCCAGGCCGCTGACCACCGTCACCGGCGTGGACACCACCAGCGCGCACGGGCAGGCGATGACCAGCAGCACCAGCGCCTTGTACAGCGCGTCCAGCCAGGTCCAGTCGAGCAGCAGCGGCGTGAACAAGGCAACCGCCAGCGCCAGGACGAACACGGTCGGCGTGTAGACGGCGGCGAAGCGGTCGATCAGCGTCTGCGTGGGCGCGCGCTTGCCTTGTGCCTGTTCGACGGCATGGATGATGCGCGCCAGCGTGCTGTCCTGCGCAGCGGCCGTCACCCGCAGTTCCAGCTCGCCGGTCTGGCTGATGGTGCCGCCGAACACGCCGTCGCCCACGGCCTTGTCCACCGGCAGGCTTTCGCCGGTGACCGGCGCCTGGTTCACCGCGCTGGCGCCGGCCGTGACCAATCCGTCCAGCGGAATGCGCCCGCCGGGCCTTACGCGCACGGTGGCGCCCAGCGGCACGTCATTGAGCCGCACGGTCTGCCAGCCGCCGCCGGGCTGGCGCACATCGGCTTCTTCGGGGGCCAGCGCCATCAGGCCCTTGATGGCATGGCGCGCGCGGTCCACCGCCATCGCCTCGATCAGCTCGGCGAGCGAATACAGCGCCATCACCATCGCCGCTTCGGGCCACTGGCCGATCAGGAAGGCGCCGGTCACGGCCACCGCCATCAACGCATTGATGTTGAGCCGGCGCCTGAACAGGGCGCTGAGGCCTTTCTGGTAAACCTCCAGCCCCGCCAGGTAGATGGCGGCCAGCGCCACCGCCATGCCGGCGATCATCCACGGCAGGCCTTCGGGTGCAAAAAAGCTGATCGCTTCGGCCACGCCCGCCAGCACCAGCGCGGCGATCAGCCGGGGCAGGCCTGCGGGCATTGCCTGGCCAGGGTCGTGCGCGTGATCGTGCCCACCGCCCGCGCCGTCAACCGCCGGGGCCGTGGCAAACGGCTGCATCTTGTAGCCCGCCGCGCCAATCGCCACGACAGCGGCCTGCAGGGCGTCGTCCGGCGCGTCAATCGCCAGCGTTCGCGCCACCAGCTGGAAGTTCAGCGAACGGATGCCCTTCACCGGCGCCAGCACGCGGCGGATGTCGGCCTCTTCCACGGCGCAGTCCATTGCCGGAATGCGAAAGCGCGTGGCGCCCGAGGGCAGGGGCGCGGCATGCGCCACGGGAACGGCGCAGGTGCCAGAAGGTTTTGAGCAGCAATCGGTCATGGTTTTGTTTCCTGTGCCACCATTACAAACCATGAAGCCACTTGAAGGTCAAGCCATGCTTGAGTCAAAACCCTTGCACCTGATCGGAAAAGCCGCCGCCCTGAGCGGTGTCAGCCCGGCCAGCATCCGTTTTTACGAAAAGGAAGGCCTGCTCGCACCCGGCGCGCGCTCGGCCAACAGCTACCGGGGCTACTCCGATGGCGACATTCACCAGCTCAGGTTCATCCGCCTGTGCCGGGCGATGGACATGTCGCTCGATGAAGTGCGCACGCTGCTGCACCTGGACCTGGCGCAGAAAGCCGACTGCGCGCTAGCGAACGCCGCGCTCGAATCGCACATCGCGCATGTGGCCGAGCGGCTGGCCGAACTGCAGGCCTTGCAAGACGACTTGATCAGCCTGCGCGCGGGCTGCGACGGCAGCGGGCCGCAATGCCGGATCATGCAGGCGCTGCACGACCGGGCCGAACAGTTGCCGCGCGAAGAGGCGAAGTCGCGCGCGCATCGCCATGTGTGATGCCAAGCGCCGGCATGCCGCCTTGAAACCGCGCCCCGCGTCCACTACAGTGCGGCCATGCACACGACACTTTTCCCCCGGCGGCTGGTTCTACTGGCGCTGCTGGCGTCCGCCCTGACCTTCGGCGCCGGCGCGCAACAGCAGCCTCCCCGCATCCAGTCCGACAGCGGCCCGTGGGACAGCGGCGCGGGTTTTGACTTTGACCTGGGCCAGAAAAAAATCAAAAAGACCCGCCAGTCGGTCAGCGGCATCGCCTGCAACCTCAATGCCCGCCTAGAGCGCGTTTGCCTGGTGGTTTTTGACGAAGGCGCCCAGGCGCGCTACGCCTCCGTGGGCGACAAGGCATGGACCGTCGATGCCGAGCCGGTGGTGCTGCGCGACACGGCCGACGAACTCGATGCCGAAGGCGCGGCCACGGACGGGCGCTATGTCTACGTCACCGGCTCGCACTCGGCCAAGCGCGGCGACTGCGCCAGCAACCCCGGCAGCCGCCATCTGATTCGCTTGCGGCTGGACCCGGCCACCGGCCGCGCCTTACGGTCCCGGGCCGGCGGCGCGCTGGTAGAACGTGCCGACACCGGGCGGCTGTGGGCCATCATGCAGGCGCAGCCCGAACTGGCGCCGCATGTGGGCGAGCGCAAATGCCTGGGTTCCGAACCACCAGATGAAGCGCCCAGGCTGGCTGGCCAGCAAGGCGTGAACATCGAGGGCCTGGCGGTGCAAGGCGGGCGGCTGTACTTTGGCTTTCGCGGCCCGGTGCTGAAAGACACGGCGCTGGTACTGGCGGTCGATGCCGATGCGCTGTTCGACGCACAGGCGGCGCGCGACCCGAAAGCGACGGTGACGCGCCTGGCGCTGGGCGCCAACCGGGGCATTCGCGACATGGTCGCCGTCAAGACCGGGTTCTTGCTGCTGGCCGGGCCCGACGACAGCCGCGCCAGCCAGGGCGCGGGCTGGGTCGTGGCGTGGTGGGACGGGCAGAGCGCCGAAGGCCGCGTGGTGCAGCCCAAAATCCTGGCGGCGCTGGACCTGAGCCGCGTCAAGCTGCGCAAGTGCGACAAGGAAACCAAGCCCGAGGCCATGACGGTACTGGAAGAAACGCCAGCGGCCTACAAGCTGCTGGTGCTGTCGGACGGCCTGTGCGACGGCGGGCCGCTGGCCTTCACGCTGGCGCGCTGAGAGAATCCGCAGGCATGGGGCTCAATTGCTCCTGAAACAATAGCTATCTGCGCAGGCAGGCATTGTGCAAAAGGCATATTTCAATCGTTTTTCAGCTATCCGGCCTGCGTTAGCGCGGGGGATGACGCGCTTCAGGCCAGCAATGCAGCGCTGACCGCCGCTTCATCGAGCACGGCAAACGTCATGTTGTGCCGGTCGGTCAGCGAGCCACCACCCGGAACCACGTGGCCGTCCGCGTCATGGCCCAGCGCCTTGAACTTCCACACAGCGCCAATCAGCTTGAGGTTGCCAACGCATTGGCCCTGGCGGTCGAGGACGCGAACCACCTGGTCGTTCGTGCGGTGCAAGGTCAGTTGATTCAAGGCGGTCAGTCCGGTGGGTTATTCAAAGGGTCGGGAAAGAGTTTAGCGACCCGCGCCTTGAAAACCCATGGCCGAGGTTAACCTCGGGCCTTGCCAAACCCCTTTTTTGAAAAGGCCAAAGATGCTCGATCTGCTCGTCAACAACGCCAGCCTGCCCGACGGCCGGACCGGCATGTCAGTGGCCGTGCAGGACGGCCGCATCGCCGAGGTCTCGCCCGGCCTGAACGCCCCGGCGCACGAGGTCATCGACGCGCAGGGCTTCCTGCTGAGCCCGCCGTTTGTCGATGCCCATTTCCACATGGACGCCACCCTGAGCTACGGCCTGCCGCGCGTCAACGAAAGCGGCACGCTGCTTGAAGGCATCGCGGTGTGGGGCGAACTCAAACCCACGCTGACAGCCGACGCCATCATCGAACGCGCCCTCGCCTACTGCGACTGGGCCGTCGCCAAGGGCCTGCTGGCGATCCGCAGCCATGTCGACACCAGCGACCCCAGCCTGCTGCCGGTCGAGGCGCTGCTCGAAGTCAAGCGCCGCGTCGCACCCTACCTCGAACTGCAGCTGGTCGCCTTTCCGCAGAACGGCGTGCTGCGCGCCAAAGGCGGCATGGAGAATCTCAAACGCGCGCTGGATATGGGCGTGGACGTGGTCGGCGGCATCCCGCACTTCGAGCGCACCATGGCCGACGGCGCGGCCAGCGTGCGGTTGCTGTGCGAGCTGGCGGCCGAGCGCGGCTTGCCGGTGGACATGCACTGTGACGAGAGCGACGACCCGCTGTCGCGCCATATCGAGACACTGGCTTTTGAAACGCAGCGCCTGGGCCTGCAGGGCCGCGTCAACGGCTCGCACTGCACGTCGATGCATTCGATGGACAACTACTACGTGAGCAAGCTGCTGCCGCTAATCGCCGAAAGCGGCGTCAGCGTCATCGCCAACCCGCTGATCAACATCACGCTGCAGGGCCGCCACGACAGCTACCCGAAACGGCGCGGCATGACGCGCGTGCCCGAGCTGCTGGCCGCCGGCGTCAATGTCGCCTTCGGCCACGACTGCGTGATGGACCCGTGGTACGGCATGGCTCGGGCGACATGCTCGAAGTCGCGCACATGGGCCTGCACGTGGCGCAGATGACCAGCCAGCAAGGCATTCGCGACTGCTTCGACGCGGTGACGGTGAATGCGGCCAAAGTGATGCACCTGCCGGGCTACGGACTTGAGGCGGGCTGCGACGCGAGCTTCGTGCTGCTGCAGGCGCGCGATGCGGTGGAGGCGATTCGGCTAAGGGCGAATCGCTTGAAGGTCTGGCGCAAGGGCGTGCTGGTAGCGCAGACGCCGGAGGTGGTGGCGCGGTTGCTGCTGCCGCAGCGTGCGCCAGCCACCAGTTTCATGTCTTCCCGATAGGCTACGGATTGCTTTTTCCGCCAGCGCTTGTTTCAAACGGATTAAAAAGCTCGACACCAAAATCAGAAAAGTCCGCCACGTTGCGCGTCACCACCTTCAATTGATGGCGAATGGCGGTTGCGGCGATCATCGCGTCTTCATACAGCGTGTCAGAGCGCCGGTGCATGAGCTTGGCCCAGCGGCGAAAGGTGGCGGCGTCCATCGGCAGCACGTTGTAAGACGCGGCCACCAAGTCGGCCCATTGCTCAATCTCTGCTGCCTTAGAAATATCCTGGTCGCGTCGGAAAAACCGATCCATCTGCTGCAGCGCCTGATGCGCAAGACCTGGGTGCGCTGCGTGCTGTTCTCGCTGGTCGCGGTGCTGGCCGTTGGCCAGTCCATGCTGCTCGGCCCTTACATTCCCGAAGACGTGGCGGGTCGGATCAGAGCGGGATTTCGTAGGCCTGGTTGCTGCGAATCCAGCTGGCCAGGTTTGACTTGTTGCTCTTCACGCGCCAGGCGACAAAGGCCGGATCACTGTTAAGCGCATCCAGCGTGGCGCCGAGTTTGGACGATGATTCAAAGCGTGCGGTGAAGGCCATGTTGCCGATTTCACCAACCTGCACGCCCCACAGGCTCACCTCGGCGCCATGCTTTTTCCACAGGGCCGTGGCCTCCCGGGTCAACTCCATGAGGGCCGGCATATCGGCGCCGGGATTGGGTTTGAACACATACTGGATGATGACGGATGACATCGTTTTTCTCCCTGAGCTTGGTTGTAAACGGTCAGAATGGACCGCCGAAAAAATTAGATTCCTGGCGGCGGACGCCGTCAATACCCGGATGAGGTAATGAACGCCCAGCCTGGTAACAGGCGGCGCGTTCGCCGTTTTCAAGTAGCCTCAGCACTGGAAACCCTACCGCCTACCGCCCGCCGCCAGAGCGGCGCTGCGAAAACTCGGCGCTGACCTGACCACCGCCCGCAAGCGGCGCAGGCAACCGCTGCGCGCATGGCTGACAACTACACTGGACAAGACCACCTGCGCAGAAATGACAGGCAGGAGGCTATGGCTTGCCACATCCCTGATAGAGGCTTTCAGCCAAAAGGCTGCCTCTTCGGCCATGCGTCATCCGACCCAGCCGTTCCCCCTGCGAAAACCTGGCCGCAGAGTGCTCAGGTGATCTGAACGATGACCGAACCTTCCGCGATGTCCGGCGGGCTCGCGTGGGTCGTCGAGGCATTTTTCTGGATCCATTCGCGCGCGACTTTCAAGCTCTCGTCCGCGCCCGCCTTGTCCGTGCAAACCGTCACCGACATGCCGCCCTCGCCCTGACGCAGCAGCGTGTAGCTGACGAGGCCAGGCACTTTGCGCAGGGCAGCTTCTACGTCGGCTTTCTGCGCTTCCAAAACGTCGAAAAGCTGCGTTGCGCCAGCACCCGAGTAGGTTCTTACAACCGCATGCATAGCCATCTCCTTGGGGTTTTCGTCTTGAAGCAAATCCAGATCCGCTGCGGACCGCTTGTCGCCTGGGTTGGCGTCCCTCGCGCCGGAAAATAGCCTCAAGTTCAACGCGAACAGCCTGTTTGGCAGCAATCACCAGGGTCATGCCTGAACTTCAAATGCAGGCCAGATTGAGTATCCCGTAGGTTCCCGATCAAGCCGCAGGCTTGCGGTTTATGTTACGTCTGTGTTCAAAGAGAACACCGCAACATGCTACCCAACGCACTGTGCCAAAGCCTTGTCTGTCTGGAACCGTTCGCTCCAGGCTCAAACCAGACGGCCAATGACCTGCCAGACGCTGCACCCGCCCAACCTGCAGCGCCGCAAGCCCATCAACACAGCCAGAGGGTAAAGTGAACCAACTCAACCACAAGCACCGCATGAACCCCATTAACCTCCACCAGATCGCCGTCGAAGCCATGCGCGCCCGGGGCCTGCTGCCCGCCTTCGCGCCGCAGGCCCTGCAAGAAGCCGAGGACGCGCGCCAGGCTATTGCCGAACGAAACGGCGCCATCCGCGACCTGCGCCATCTGACCTGGTTTTCCATCGACAACGACGACACGCGCGACCGGGACTAGCTGAGCGTGGCTGAGCCGCTGGCCGCCGGCAGCGCGCGCCTGGCTGGTGGCGGTGGCCGATGTGGACACCAAGGTGGCGCCCGGCGGCGCGGTCGATAACCATGCGGCCGCCAACACCACGTCGGTGTACACGGCGGCCGGTGTGTTCCCGATGCTGCCCGAAGCACTGTCCACCGACATGACCTCGCGGCATGAAGGCCAAGAGCGGCTGGCGGTGGTGGTGGACATGCAGGTCGAGGCCAACGACACGGTCTCTAGGTCCAGCGTTTACCGGGCATGCGTGCTCAACCGCGCCAAGCTGACCTACGACGGCGTTTCGGCGTGGCTGGGCGGCACGGCATCCCCACCGCCGCAGATCGCCAACGTGCCGGGGCTGGAGGATCAGCTTCGCCTGCACGACGCGCTGGCCGGCCAGTTGCGGCAATGGCGCCAGACGCGTGGCGCGCTGAACGTCAACACGGTGTCCGCGCGCCCGGTGTTCGATGAAAATGGGCAGCTGGTGGAACTGCGCCCCGACCAGAAAAACCGCGCCAAGGACCTGATCGCCGACCTGATGATCGCGGCCACCGGCGCGACCGCCCGCTTTCTGGTGGATAAGGGTTTCCCGTCGCTGCGCCGCTTTTTGCAGGCGCCGCGCCGCTGGGACCGCATCGCCCTGCTGGCAGCAAGCCACGGCATGCAGTTGCCGGCAACGCCCGATGCGCTGGCGCTGGACCGCTTCCTGAGCGCGCGCCGCCTGGCCGACCCGGCCGGGTTTGCCGACTTGTCGCTGGCGGTGGTGAAGCTGCTGGGCTCGGGCGAGTACGCGGCCGCGCCCGCTGCAGCGGACGGTGCCAACGGACTGGGGCACTTCGGGCTCGCGGTGAACGACTACGCGCATTCCACCGCGCCCAACCGGCGCTTTCCCGACCTGGTGACCCAGCGCCTGCTGAAAGCTGCCATCGCGGGCGAGGCGCCGCCCTATTCGGCCGAACAGCTCACGGAAATCGCCAAGCACTGCACGCTGCAGGAAGACAACGCCAGCAAGGTCGAGCGCCAGGTGCTCAAGGCCGCAGGCGCCTGGCTGCTGCACTGTAGATGTCCAGCACCTGTTCCATGGCGGCCACGAATGCGGCACTGGCCTGCGGGGCAATCACCCAGCCGACTTTCCTTCAGGGCTTGAGTTCGTTTTTTTAAGCGTCCGCCGCACCGTCTCATGAGACACGCTGTCCACCAATTCCAGCTCGACCAGCCGGTCGGCCAGCAGGCGCAGTGACCACCGGGCTTAGCCTTCGGGCGGCGCCGAGCAGCTCAGGGCGAGCAGCTGCGCCTCCAGGCGGCCATCGATCTTCAGGTCGTACTCACACTTCGAGGGCCGACGGTTCAGTGTCAGGTCCAGACCTTCCTGGACAAACTTTTTCTTGACCCGGTCAACCTTGCGCTCACTCACGCACAGCATGGCCGCGATGTCGCAGGTGCGGGGCCGCTCGGTGCGCCCCCCCGGCTTGGTCACGGTTGAGCCGTATCAAGGCATTGATGACTTTGGACGCTGCATGCGTGCCTTTGCCTGCGATGCACTGCAACTCGGCTCTTTCCTGCTCTGACAAGGTGACTTTGTAATGTTCCATTCCCCATTGTCTGCGTCAATTCTTTCATGACGCGACACTGGTAGGAAATCGTGATGTTGTCCACTACGCTACGCACCCCGGGTGCGTTCCAGGACGCATCGCTGGCCAGTTCGCGCTCGGCCCAGGTGTGGCAGCTGCCTTGGAGCGTGACTTCGGACCCGCTGACGGCTACCGACAGCTTGTCGGACTCGGCAGTAGCGCGGCGCTTCAGTGCGGCTTCAATGTCGGCCTTGATAGTGCTGGAGGCAATGCTGGTTTTGACGGTGATCTGGTTGGCCACGCCCTTGACACCCAGCAGATAGCGAAAGGCCCTATCAGCTGCGGTTCGCTGAAAGGCGCGTTCGACCTCGCCTGTCAGCGTGACCCAGCCATCCTCGACCATGATCTTGACGGTGTCCTTGGTCAGAAACGTGGTCCACAACAGCACGTTTTGAACCGAATGGGCGATATCCGAATCGGTGCGCTTGGAGATACCCGTAAGCTTCACGTTCATTTCCACGGCCAGTGCCTTGACGCCCGCGACGCGCTCGGCAGCGTGCTCGGCGTTGATTTTTTCGGCATATGTGTTCACATGTCCGGTCAACGTGACCACGCCGTCCACCACCTCGACACCAATGTGTTCGGCGTGAACCGACGGCTCCCACTTCAGTTCGGCGATTGCGTCTTTTTGCAGCTGGGTATCAGTTTTCATGTCGCGCTTTCAGGGAGTTGATGAAAAATCAACTGTGCGCGCCACCGTGCGATCCGGCCTGTTCGGTAAAGCACTTGGCACCAACACGAACTTCAGCATGCGTGTAGGCCGACAGCGCGTTGTTCGGTATCGCTTCAATCCTGCTACTTCACAGCAGCGCTTGGCCGGCGGGACGGAAGGTGTAGCATGGTTTTCTGCACGTTGGGTTCAACGGGCGGCTTGGGCATGGCTTGACTGCTGGGGGGTGACGTATCGTTGCTGAAGGGCTCGCCAGCCAGCACAGCAGCTTTGACGGCTGGCGATAGGACGAGCATCTCCTCAAACAAATACTGCAGGCTGGGACGAGCGCCTGGCTGACATTGGCTGAGTTGGTCAGCGCTGCTTTCATGTCGGGAAAGTGGTGGTGTCATGGAGTGCTTTGTGCGTGGAAACTGGGATCATCCGATTGAAGGGAGCAGGCCCGATGCAGACGCAATATGATGTCTGCTGCTCATTCTGAAGCGCCGGGGTTGACTCTGTCTGTACGTCAGCGCACGGTGGAGAACGACGTCTTGCAATGTTCGATCTCGCGCCCGATTGGCCACCTCATGTCGTGACTGGCCCGTCTGCTACTCATGGGAGAGAACCGCGCGACTTATTGACGCGCGGACAAGCATTGCTGCTGCAGTTGCAGGTGAACTCGAGCCTCGCGAAGTCCGCCGGGAGGTATCAGCCGAACTGCCGGCGAAAACGCCACAGCCCCAGACTGAAGACGGCGCCGCCGAGCACCGCGATGCCCAGCACCGAGTCCCACAACAAGTCCAAGCCGGCGCCCTTGAGCAACACGCCGTAGGACGCGTCGATGTAGTAGTACAGCGGCGACAAATACATACCGTAGCGCACCACGGGGGACAGGGCTTCGGGCGGCGTCCACACGCCTGAGAGGAACATCAGCGGCGCCAGGATCAGGATGGCCAGCATGCTGGCCTGTGCCAGGTTGCGCGTGACCGTGGCGACGAACAAGCCCAAACCCGCAATGGTGCCCACGTACAAGGTGGTGATGGCGAAGAACAGCGTCAGACTGCCCTTGATGGGCACATGGAACACCGGCACCAGCACAGCCCCGATGCATAGCGCGGTGGCCACCAGGATGACGGCGGTCATCGCGATGACTTTCGGAAGCATCACCTGCAACGGCGTCAGCGGCGACACCAGCAATTGCTCGATCGTGCCACGCTCTTTTTCGCGCACCATGGCCGCGCAGGGCAGCATGATGGCAAACACCGTGATGACGTTGAGCATCTCCGAGATCGCCATGAACCACGCGTCGTTCTGGTTCGGGTTGAACCAGACCCGGGTGGCGTTGACCACCACGGGCGCTTGCGCGATGGCGCCGGGCGACAGGCCGCTGCGCGCCAGGCCGATTTGCAGCCCATATTGTCCGACGATTTGCGCGCCATCGCTGTAGGCCAGAAAGCCCAGCACCGAGTTGGTCGCGTCGACCTGCAGTTGGACGCTGGCCGGTTCGCCGCGCAACAACGTGGCCTCGAAACGGGGCGGCACATCGAGTACCAGCATGGCCTCGCCCTGTTCCAGCAGACGCAAGCCTTGCGCGTCATGCGTAACGTCGCCGATGGGCCGAAAGTAGGGCGGCATAAAGCGCGAGATCAGCTCGCGCGAGGCCGGGCTGCGGTCCTTGTCCTGCACGGCGATGCTGGCCTCTTTCAGCTGCAGCGTGACGCCCGAGCCGGCGTTGTAGACATCGCCAGTGAAGGCGTACAGCACCAGGCCCAGCAAGACCGGGTCGCGACTGAGTTGCAATAACTCCTTCCAGGTCATGACGCGCATGCGCAGCCACCACACGCGCGCTGCCGAAGGTGCTGTGGGGGTGGTATTCATGTGTTGGGCCGCTTGGAAAACATGGTGTAGCCGATGGCGAACAGCACTAGTGCATAGGCGGCCAGCGCCAGCACGTCGCGCCACAGCGCCTGCAGGCCCACGCCCTTCAGAAAGCTGCCGACCACGATGTCGGCGTAGTACATGCCGGGCAAGCCGTGCGCCACCACCGAGGCCATGTCGGACAAGGAAGAAATCGGGATCAGTACGCCCGAGTACAGCACCGCCGGCACAATGGTCAGGATGGCGGTGCCGATCATCGCGGCAACCTGCGTTTTCACCAGCACCGACACGATCAAGCCGATACCTGTGGTGCAGGTCACGTACAACAGCGAGGCCAGCATGAAGAACACGAAGCTGCCCTTGAACGGTGTGCCAAACACCACGGTGGCGAGCAACCACAGCACCACGACGTTGATGCTCGAGATCAGTACATACGGCAGAATCTTGCCGACCAGGAATTCGCCACGGCTCACGGTGGAGGCGTAAATGTTGTAGATCGCACCACTTTCCTTTTCGCGCACCACGCCGAGGGCGGTGAGGAAAGGCGGCGAGATCATCAGGATCGCCATGATGAGCTTGGGCGCCAGCGACCAGATGCTCTTGACACTCTGGTTGTACAGAAAACGCACCTCCAGACGCACCGGCTGCAACTGCGCCATCACCTCGGCTTGGGATATGCCGCGGGCCTGAGAGATCGAGCCTGCCAGCGACTCCAGACTGAAGGCGCTGTTGATGGCGGTGACGTAGCCTTTGGTGATCGCGGCGCGGAACGGGAACGTGCCGTCGATCTGGGTTTGCACATGTGCCGGCCGGCCGGCCAGCAGGTCGCGGGCAAAGTGCTCGGGGATCACGATCACGGCGCGCAGCTTGCTGTCGGTGAGCAGCGGCGCCAGCGGGCGATCATCGAGCGCCATGCCTTTGAAGTCGAAGTAGCGCGAGTCGATGAAACGGTGCGCGTATTCGCGTGACAGTGCGCTGCGGTCCTGGTCGACAATGGCCACCGGAATGTTCTCCACGTCCAGCGACAAGCCGTAGCCAAACAACAGCATCAGCAAGGCCGGCACGATGAAGGCGAGTGCGAAGAACAGGCGGTCACGAACGATTTCGCGCCATTCCTTGATGGCTACAGCCATCATGCGTTGCAGATTCATGGGGGCGTCACCTGGGTGGGGGCCGCTGCCGACACGGTTGGGTTCGGCCCGGCTTGGGTTGGTGTTGTCTGCCCGGGCGCGTTCGACTGGGCCTTGTCGGCCGCTTCTTTCGCCTCCAGCGTGGTGACGCGGTAGACGAACACATCTTCCATCGTCAGCGAGCGCGGTCGCAGCGTCGCGTCGGTCAGGCCGGCGCTGTGCAGTACCTCGGCGATGCGCGGCTGATCGGCTTGCGGGTTCCGGGTGAGGACGTGAACCGTGCGGCCGAACAGTGTGGCCTGCGAGAAGCCCTGTTGCTGCAACACGCCTGCAGCCCTTACGGCGTCTGCGCAACTCACTTCGAGCAAGTGGCCGGCTTCAGCCTCGACCGCCTGTTTCATCTGCTGCGGCGAAGCGTCCGCCACCACGCGTCCGGCGTACATCAGGGCCAGGTGGTCGCAGTGTTCGGCCTCGGTCATGTAGTGCGTGGTGACCAGCATGGCCACCTTGTCTTCGCGCGACAGACGGAACAGTACGTCCCAGAAGGCGCGCCGCCCGACCGGGTCGACGCCGGAGGTGGGCTCGTCGAGAAACAGCACCTGGGGTCGATGCACCAGCGCGCAGCCCAGCGCCAGCCGCTGGCGCAGACCCATCGGCAAGCCGGCGGTGCGCTTCGTCTCGAAACCCTCAAGCCCGGCCATGTCGACGACCCAGGCCACGCGGGCTGGCGTCTCGCTGCGCGCCAGCCCATAGATGCCGGCGTACAGGCGGATGTTCTCGACCACCGACAGATCGGTGTAGAGGGAGAACGCCTGCGACATGTAGCCGATACGCTGCTTGATCGTCATGCCCGCGCCTAGCATGTCGGCCCCCGCCACCTTGCCCGCGCCCGCGCTTGGCCGCATGATGCCGGTGAGCATTTTGATGACGGTGCTCTTGCCCGCCCCGTTGGCACCGAGCAGGCCGAAGATCTGCCCTTGAGGGACGGTGAAGCTGACCGCGTCGACGGCGCGAAAGCCATCGAAGTCGCGGGTCAGGGCTTTGGCTTCGATCGCCGCTTCGTGCGTCGGCTCGGTGGTTTGCCCCGACGCAGGTGCTGCGATACTCGCCACCCGTTTCGAAGGACTTTTCGCGTCTGACGCGCCCTGCGGCGCATCCAGCAGCCCACGCTGACGAAGCAGGGCGATAAACACGTCCTCCAACTCGGGTGGCGCGGTCTCGAACGGGCCGCTTTCCAGCCCGGCGAGCGTCTCGCGCACCTGCGTCGCGGCCGTAGGCTCGTCGGCGCCGTCGGCAAAGACGCGCAGCGTACTGCCCAGCGCCTCGACCTGCGCGAAGCGCGCTTTCAGCCGCGCCAGCGCCTCGATCTGCGGCATGGCCTGCACAGCTACCACGCTGCCCGCCGCGAGGCCACGAATCTCATCAGGGTCGCCTTGGGCCAGCACCTTGCCGGCATGGAACATGGCGACCCGCTGAAACCGGCTGGCCTCGTCCATGTAGGCTGTTGAAACGAGCGCGGTGACGCCTTTTTCGCGCAGCAGGTCAGCCAAAATGGACCAGAAATCGCGGCGCGAGACGGGATCGACACCCGTCGTCGGCTCGTCCAGGATCACCAACTCGGGTTCATGGATCAACGTGCACACCAGGCCGAGCTTTTGTTTCATACCGCCCGACAGGTTTTTCATCGGGCGGTCCCGAAACACGGCCAGTCGCGTGACCGTTAGCAACTGCTCCTTGCGCTGTTTGAGCTCCGTCGGTGTGACCAGGCGCAGGCGCGCGAAAAAATCGATGTTTTCGTCGACCGACAAATCGGCGTACAGGTTCTGGCCCAGGCCCTGCGGCATCAGGCCGATGCGGCCCTTCACACGCTCGGCTGCGCGCTCGCTGTCGATACGTTGGTCGAATACGTCGATCTCGCCACTGTCGAACGCCAGCACCCCTGCCACGGCCTTCATCAAGCTGGATTTACCGGCTCCGTCCGGTCCGATCAGGCCGAAAATTTCGCCACGTCGAATCTGCAGATCGATGCTGTCGCAAGCCAGGGTCTTGCCGTACCGTTTGACGAAACGGCGCACGGCGACCACAACGGGACTGGCGGGCGCTGCAGCCTCCGGCACAGCGCCGTCCAGGGTCGTGGCAAGCACGCTCTCGCGGTCGGCTCTGACCGCCGGCGCCACCATGGGCTGCGCGTCCGTTACCAACGCGGCTTCGCCCATGCCACACCGTCCTTCCAGCGGATCACCGCGTCGGCGGGCAGACCAGGCGTCAGCTGGTGATCGGGGTTGACGGTCAGGTAGAGCTTGACCGCATAGGTGAGCTTCACGCGCTCGTCGGGCGTCTGCACCTCTTTGGGCGTGAATTCGGCGCGAGAGGCGATAGTTCCGACGGTGGCCGCGAAAGCGCGCTCGGGAAAGGCATCACTGTAGACCTGCGCGGGCAGGTTGATCCTGACCTTGCCGATCTGTACTTCGGGCACATAAACCTTGAGATAGAGCCGGTCCAGGTCAACCAGGTCGAAGACCGGGCTGCCCGCCGCAATCACCTCGCCAATCTCGCGCACGCGGGTCATCACCACACCGGGTCCCGCGGCCTTCAGGCTCAAGTCGGCCAGCACGCTGTCGACTTCAGCCAGGCCGGCTTTGGCCTGGTCTCGCTGCGCGCGCGCCGCGGTAAGCTGGGCCTCTTGCGCGCGGACCTTGTCGTAGCCCAGCCGGGCCTCGGCCTGAACGGTACCGGAACGGTTTAAGCCTTGCCGTGCCGCAGCCAGATCGGCGGACGCGGCGGTGGCCGCCAGTTCGGCCATCTCGGCGCGCTGCCGCGCCACCGAGCCACGCTCGAACAAGGCCTGCATGCGCTGCGCGTCGCGCTGCGCCTGCGCTTCGGCTGCCGTGGCCTTGGCCACCACCGCCTGGGCCTGGCCGACACCGGTGCCAGCACTGTTCACTGTCAACGGTACGCCTTTGCGCGTGGCATCGAGCTGGGCCTGTACGGCGACCACTTGCGCCTCGGCCGCCGCCACCTGCGCTTGCAGTTGCGCAACCCGGGTCTTGACCTGCGTGTCTTCAATCATCGCCAGCACCTGACCGGCTTGCACGGTGTCACCTTCATTCACCAGAATCTTCGCAATGCGCCCAGGTAGTTTGCTGGCCAGCGACGTGCGGTCGCCCTCGATCCGCCCGTTGGCCTGAATTAATCCCTCGGGCAGCGCGGCGTCCTGGCCATAGTGGCGGTACAGCAGGTAGCCGGCCAATCCCAGCACAAGCACCGACACGCCGACGGCGATACGTTTTTGGACAACGGTGAGTGGTTTCATGGCGCAGGTGTGGTGAGGGTAGGTTCGTACTGCATCAAAGTTCGCCGGTGGCGCGCCTGAGTTGCAATTGCGCCAGCAGGGCGTCATAGGTGGCGGCATGGCGGTTGGTTTGGCTGCGGGTACGTTGCGTCTCGGCTTCGAGCACTTCCGTTTGGGTGGCCATGCCCTGGCTGTAGCGGTCACGGGCGAGCAACAGGTTCTCGTCCGCGCTGTCGATAGCCGCTTGCGCCACGGTGATACGCTGCGCGGCTTCCTGCGTGCCCAACCAGGCCTGGCGCACTTGCAGCGCAATCAGCGAGACCGCCTCTTCGCGCAGCGACGCCACCGAATTGCCACGCGCGGCGATTGCATCGGCCTGCGCCCGCACCAGCCCGCCGTCGAACAGTTCCCACTTCAGGCCAATGCCAATCGAGGCAATGCCTTCATGCGCCTGGTAGCGGTTTTGCTGGCGGCCGTAGCCACCAATCAATGCCACCTGGGGCGCCAGCGCGCCGCGCACGCTGGCGGCTTGCGCTTTCAGCGCGGCGCCCTGATCCGACAGCGCTTTGAGTTCAGGGCGCTGGGCCTGCGCGCGCACCGTCAACGCGGTCACATCGACCGCGTCCGCCGGGAGTTCAACTTCCTGCAAATCGACCGGTTGCGTGAAGGCCCGTCCGAGCAAGCGGTTGTAGGCTGCATGCGCCAGGTCAACCGCGTTGTTGGCAACGATCAGGCGCTGGCGCGCATCGGCCAAGGCAACGCGCGCGGCGAGCGTGTCGCTGCGGGCGACGATGCCCTGCTCGAAGAGGTGGTTCACATCACGCTCAAAAGACACCAGGCTCGTGACGTTGCTTTGCGCCACCTCCACGAAGCGGGCTGCCCGCAAGCTGCCGAGATAGACCTGCGCGACCGCGAGCTTCACGTCGAGCGCGGTGCGCAGCTCATCGTTCCGCGCTGCACCGACCAGAGACCCTGCGGCGGTGATGCCGTTCTCAATGCGCCCGCCCGTATAAAGCGGTAGCGTCACCTCGACCTTGTAGGCGTAGTAGCTGGGTTGTTGCAGCGGCAACTCCAGGTTCAGTTGCGTGGGTGGCAACGGTGCCGGCGGCGTGAAGCTGCTGACGGCCGTCGGCGTTTCGTTCAGACGCGTGTAGCCGCCTTGCAGCGCCACGTTCGGCCAGCGGGCCGCCCGTGCGGCTTGCAGCGCCTGCTGCGTCGCCTCGGTTGTGTAGCGACTGGCCTGCAAGCGATGGTCGACACCCACGGCAACGGCCCAGGCCTGCTCCAGCGTCTCGCCATGAGCCGGTAGGGCAATCGCGAGCATCACGGAACACGTCGTCAAAGCCGCAAAAGCCTTCGCGTGATTCAGCCGCAGCCTGTCGGCGGCGCTTGTTCCATCGGCAACGCGGGCATTCGAGCGAAGCATCGATCGTTCCAGGTGTTTTGATCGGAGGGGCCCCGAGCCTCGCGGACTGTTTCTTGAGCGGCTTTACGGCAAGGCGTTGGGCATAGCATGCAGTCGCCGAGGTCCACCGTCTGTGCGGTGGCGCACCGAGCATTGCGTCTCGTTGCATCTATGACGTACACCATCACGGCGCTATGTTGCCAACCGCACAGACGCGCTTGGATTCGGCTCCTAACGTGGGGCGTTAGTTCCAAGGCGTATCCCGAAGACTCGCTCAGAACTATTGCCCATATGCCAATGGTGAGCCCTTTCACCCTTCAACGAGTAGCCCATGACCCCGACAAGTTCTAACGCCGCGCCACCGATTTCACTCAAACCTGTGCCAACGAAAAATTCCGCCGCCGTGGCGCCGCCAACGACCACTGCCAGCAAGAAATCCGGCACGCTCGGTCTGGGGCTGCTCGTGGCTCTGGTGGTGGGCTCCATCATCGGCAGTGGCATCTTCGGCCTGCCGCAGAACATGGCGGCTGGCGCGGGGGCGGGTGCCATCGTCATCGGCTGGACTGTCACCGGCATCGGCATGTTGATGCTGGCGCGAACCTACCAGATGCTGTCGATTCGCAGGCCCGATCTGGACAACGGGGTGTATGCGTATGCACGCGCGCTGTCGGGAGAATACGTGGGCTTCAACGCCGCCTGGGGCTACTGGATCAGCGCCTGGATCGGCAACGTCGGCTACCTGGTGGCGGCTTTCGGCGCGATGGGTTATTTTTTCCCGGCGTTCGGAGATGGCAACACGGCAGCGGCGATCATCGGTGCGTCCATCGTCACCTGGGTCGTGCACTTGCTGGTGCTGCGCGGCATTCAGGGTGCAGCGGTATTAAATGCGGTGGTGACGCTGGCCAAGGTTGTGCCGTTGGTGCTGTTCATCGTGCTGGTGGCCATGGCGTTCCAGGTCGATACCTTCAAATTGAATTTTTGGGGTGACGTGAAGCTGGGCTCGGTGCTCGACCAGGTGCGCAGCACCATGCTGGTGACGGTGTGGGTGTTCATTGGCATCGAAGGAGCCAGCGTGTATTCGGCCCGCGCCAGAAACCGTTCAGATGTAGGCCGCGCCACCGTGATCGGATTTTTAATCTGCCTTGTGCTGCTGGCCTCGGTATCACTGCTGTCACTGGGTATTTATTCGCAACCCGAGCTGGCCGGTCTGAAGAACCCGTCGATGGCCGGTGTGCTGGAGAAAGCCGTTGGCACCTGGGGCGCGATGCTGGTGTACTTCGGCTTGATCGTCTCGGTCGGTGGCGGCTTTTTGGCGTGGACCTTGTTGGCCGCCGAGTCCTTGTTCACGCCCGCCGGTGGTGGCGTGATGCCGGCCTGGCTGGCCAAACAAAACGACAAAGGCGTTCCGGCAAATGCGTTGTGGCTTACCAACGGCATGGTGCAGGTGTTTTTGCTGGTGACGCTGCTATCGAAGGCGTCCTATCTCGCGCTCATCTCATTGTCGACGGCGATGATTTTGGTGCCGTATCTTTTTAGCGCGGTTTACGGCTTGAAGCTGGCGTGGGCTGACAAGCACAGCGGCGCAGGCAAAGTGCCAAGTCAGCCAGTGCAGACGGTGCGGGTAAGCGCCAGTGACATGCCGGTCGCCGCGCTCGCCGCGATCTACTGCGTTTGGTTGCTCTATGCCGCCGGACTGAAGTACCTGCTTCTCAGTGCGCTGTTGTACGCGCCTGGCGCAATCGTCTACCTGGTTGCCAAAAAGCAGCGCGCTGAGCGGCCGTTCACGGTCCGTGAGCAAGTGATTCTGGCGGTACTGGTGCTGTTGGCATTGGTGGCTGGCTGGATGTTGTGGAGCGGCAAGCTGACGATGTGAACTTGCAAAACCCGAACTGCTCTTGATGGCTGAAGTTAACCCCTAACCACGAAAGATGACCATGACCCAAGGATTGAATTCGGAAGTCGGACGCCTGCGAAAAGTGCTGGTGTGTCACCCGGGGCTAGCGCAAAAGCGACTCACCCCGGCCAATTGCCGCGACCTGTTGTTCGACGATGTGTTGTGGGTGGCACAAGCCCGCAACGACCACGACGCCTTCACCAGCGCGATGGTCGAGCGCGGCATCGAGGTGCTGGAAATGCACGACCTGCTGGCCGACACGGTGACCGACCCGGAGGCTCGCGCCTGGGTGCTCGACCGTAAGCTCGGCGCCAACTTCCTCGACGCCGGATTGGCCGAACAATTGCGCCCGTGGCTCGATACGATGTCGGCAACCCAACTGGCCGCGCATCTGATTGGTGGCGTGGCACGCGCCGACCTGCCGTTCGAGCCCCAAGGCCTGCTGGCACAGTGCAGCAGCGCGGCCGACCTGCTGATTGCACCGATGCCCAACACCTTGTTCACGCGTGACAACAGTTGCTGGATCGGCAGCGGCGTGGTGCTGTGCTCAATGTACTGGCCGGCGCGCCAGCAAGAGACGCTGCTGGTGACGGCCATCTACCGCTTCCACCCTTCTTTCAAGGGCAAAGTCACCGAGTGGTGGGGTGACCCCGACCAGGACCACGGCTTGGCTACCGTCGAAGGCGGCGACGTGATGCCCATTGGCAAAGGCGTGGTGCTGATCGGCATGGGCGAGCGTTCGTCGCCGCAGGGTGTGACTCAGTTGGCGCAGTCACTGTTCGCCCGTGGCGCGGCCACGCATGTGCTGGCCGCGCAGTTGCCCAAGTCGCGCGGTGCCATGCACTTGGACACGGTCTTTAGCTTCTGCGACAGGGATCTGGCGACCGTCTTCCCCGACGTGGTGGACGGCATCCGCACGCACAGTCTGCGGCCCGGCAAAGGGAAAGGTCAGCTTGACGTTCGCACGGAAACGAAGCCGTTTCTGGACGTGGTGGCACAAGCCATTGGTTTACCAAAATTACGCACGGTTGCTACCGGCGGCGATGCCTACGAAATGGAGCGCGAACAGTGGGACGACGGTAATAACTTGCTGGCCATCGCTCCGGGCGTCGTGATGGCCTACAACCGCAACACCTACACCAATACTTTGCTGCGCAAGGCCGGTATAGAGGTCATCACCATCCCCAGTGGCGAGCTCGGACGCGGGCGGGGTGGCAGCCACTGCATGGCCTGTCCGATCGAACGCGAGGCGCTTTGATGGGGCTTTACAACGCCGTGCAGGCCGCTGGCTCTTGCGCTGAAGACGCGTTATGAAGCACGCTGCGCTGGTCTTAGCCGGCCTGCTGTCGATGCTGACCGGGCTTTGGCTGGCAGTCCAGCCATTCGCTGCAGCGTCGGCGGACTTCGCCGCGCTGCGCGATGCGTTGATTCAGTACAGCGGGATCCTCAGCATCGGTGTGATGAGCGTGGCTCTCGTTCGGGCCAATCGCCCGGTCGTGATCGAGCCCTTTGTGGGTGGCTTGGACAAGATGTACCGGTTGCACAAGTGGCTTGGCGTTACCGCGCTGGTGACGACGCTCAGTCACTGCTTGCTCATTCAGGTGCCGGGCTGGCTCATTGACCTGGGTTGGCTGGCGCGCCCGGCAAAGCCAGTTCGGACCATGCCAGGTGATGCGGTATTCCCGTTTTTCCAGAACCAACGCGGGCTGGCCAAAGGCCTCGGCGAATGGGCCTTCTACAGCGCTGTGGTGCTGATCGTCCTGGCGCTCCTCAAGTGGTTTCCGTACCGCTACTTCTTCAAGGTCCATCACCTGATGGCTGTGGCCTATTTGGCGCTTGTCTTTCATGCGCTGATGCTGATGCCGTTCAGCTATTGGGCCGAAGCCATTGCGCCATGGACGGCCGCCTTGATGGTTGTCGGCAGCGTTGCCGCCCTGCGAATCCTGTTTAACCGCGTGGGTCGCGTGGGTCGCGGGCGGCGCGCGGTGGGCATGGTGGAGGAAGTGACTTTTCATGAAGACCTGCGGTCGCTCGAAGTCGCGGTGCGCCTGAAGAGCTGCTGGCGCGGTCATGACGCCGGGCAGTTCGCCCTCGTGACCTTCAATGAGAAAGAAGGACCGCATCCGTTCACCATCAGCTCCGCATGGACGCAAGACGGTCGGTTGCGATTCATCGTCAAAGGGCTGGGTGACTACACCAAGCTGCTGCCCGACGCGGTGAAGGTTGGCGGCCTGGTCAAGGTTGAAGGGCCGTACGGCCAGTTCAGCTTCAGCAGTGCCAGAAAGCGCCAGATATGGGTCAGTGGCGGCATCGGCATCACGCCGTTCATCGCCCGCATGAAGCAGTTGGCTTTGCAGACCGACGGTAAGCGGATCGATCTGTTCCACAGCTCGGCCGAGATCGATGAAGCGGTCTTCAGCCAGCTCCGGCTCGACGCCGAGAAGGCCCATCTGCATCTACACCTTCTGGTCGATGGGCGTGACAGCCGCCTGACGGCGCAGGGCATGGCCCATGCAACGCCGCAGTGGCGCGACGCCGATGTCTGGTTCTGTGGCCCGGCTGGCTTCGGCCAGAGTCTGTGGCGTGACCTGCACGCCATGGGCCTGGCCCGGGGTGACTTTCACCAGGAACTCTTCAACCTGCGCTGACCCTCTGGCGCTATTTTTCAAACAAGGAACACCATGAGCTTCAACCTACGTAACCGCAGCCTGCTGGACCTGAAGGACTTCGCGCCCCGGGATATCCGCTTTCTGCTCAACCTCGCGGCCGAGCTGAAACGAACCAAGTACGCCGGCAACGAGATCGCGCGCCTCAGGGGCAAAAACATCGCCCTGATTTTCGAGAAGTCATCGACGCGTACGCGCTGTGCGTTCGAGGTGGCCGTGCACGATCAGGGAGGCCACGTGACCTATCTTGACTCGGTGGGCTCACAAATGGGCCACAAAGAGTCGCTGAAAGACACCGCCCGGGTGCTGGGCCGCATGTTTGACGGCATCGAATACCGCGGCTTCCACCAGACGGTGGTGGAAGACCTGGCCCGGTTCTCGCACGTGCCGATCTGGAACGGACTGACCGACGAGGCCCATCCGACCCAGGTGCTGGCGGACCTGATGACGATGGAAGAGTTTGGCGAGAAACCACTGCACGAGTTGTCTTTCTGCTACCTGGGTGATGCGCGTTTCAACATGGGCTGCTCGCTGCTGATCGGCGGCACGCAAATGGGCATGGACGTGCGTATCGCCGCGCCGGCGGGCCTGCAACCGCCGGCCGAGTTGGTGGCCCAAATGCGCGAGCTGGCCGTGACGACCGGTGCGCGCATCAGTATCGAGCCCGATCCGCTCAAGGCTGTGGCCGGCGTTGACTTCATCTACACCGATGTCTGGGTGTCGATGGGTGAGCCGCAAGAAGCCTGGAAGCCGCGCATCGACCAGTTGTTGCCCTATCAGGTCAATACCGCGTTGATGCGTGCCACTGGCAAGCCGCGCACGCGCTTCATGCACTGTTTGCCGGCCTTTCACAACCTGGAGACCGAGGTTGGCCGGCAGGTGCATGAGCGCTACGGCCTCACCGAGATCGAGGTGACCGAAGAGGTGTTCGAGTCAGAAGGGTCGATTGTCTTCACCCAGGCTGAAAACCGCCTGCACACCATCAAGGCGGTACTTGTGGCCACACTCGCCTGACGGTCGGCCATTGAGGAATCACCCATGAAACTCGTCGTTGCCATTGGTGGTAATGCATTGCTACGGCGCGGTCAGGCACTGAGTGCCGCGAACCAGCTCGACAACATCCGCATCGCGGCTGGCCAATTGGCCCGCGTGGCCTTGGCCAATGAACTGGTGCTGACGCATGGCAACGGGCCGCAGGTGGGCTTGCTGGCGTTGCAGTCGGCGGCCTATAAGCAAGTGGCAGCCTATCCACTGGACGTGCTCGGCGCGCAAACCGAAGGCATGATCGGCTACCTGATCGAGCAGGAACTCTCGAACGCGTTGCCGGCATCGCGTACGGTGGCCAGCTTGCTGACGCGCGTGGAGGTCGATGCGCACGACCCGGCGTTTGAGCACCCCACCAAGCCGATCGGTCCGGTCTACACCCAGGCGGAGGCCAAGCGGGTCACCGCCGACAAGCACTGGAAGATGGCACCCGACGGCGATGGCTTGCGCCGCGTGGTGGCTTCGCCGAAGCCGCTGCGCGTGCTCGGTCTCGAGCCGATCCGGTGGTTGCTG
This sequence comes from Polaromonas sp. DSP2-3-2b2, assembly GCF_049895905.1. Lineage (NCBI taxonomy): Bacteria > Pseudomonadati > Pseudomonadota > Betaproteobacteria > Burkholderiales > Comamonadaceae > Polaromonas > Polaromonas sp. DSP2-3-2b2. Next base: position 54,958 of record NZ_JAFCTH010000010.1, read on the forward strand.
GAACGCCATGCGGTGGTCATTGCCGCCGGTGGCGGAGGCATTCCGGTGGCGCGCGATATGAAGGGTGCCGACGGGGCAAACGACAACCTTGGATCACGTGAGCTGCACGGTGTCGAGGCCGTGATCGATAAGGACTTGTGCGCCGGACTGCTCGCACGCGAACTGCAGGCCGATTGCCTGGTCATCGCCACCGACGTGGCGGCGGTCTATCTTGACTGGGGCCAACCTGGCCAGCGGGCTGTGGGCAGGGTGACGCCGCAGGCTCTTGCGCGGCACGCATTCGCGGCCGGCTCGATGGGGCCGAAGGTTGAAGCCGCCAGTGCCTTCGTTCTCGCCACCGGCAAGCGGGCAGTGATCGGCTCACTGGAGCAGATCGAAGCCATGCTCGCTGGCAGCGCCGGCACGCAGGTCTGTATGGACGGAGCGACCTCGCTCTGAGCTGCGGCCGGTTCCGGCTAAAAATCTCTGACCGATGGTTTCATCCATCGTCTTCCTGAACGTTGAGGAGGTTCCACGATCGCTCCGCGATCAAGTCCGGCGTGGCTTCTTGCGTCGCTCTGTCGCCATCGTGCCGGTTGGTGCGCTCGCGGCTGCTGGGTCGGCCGCCCAGGCGTGCGTTACCCGCTTCCGCCCGTCACCATCAACGGGCCGCAAGGCTGAGGCCAGCGCCATGGCCATGACAAGAAAACCCGAGGTCGATGCGGTGCTGGTCGGCTTCGGCTGGACCGGCGCCATCATGGGCATGGAGTTGACAGAATCCGGCCTCAAGGAACTAGTGTCGCGTCAATTCTTTCATGACGCGACACTAGCCCGCGCGCCGCCGGGCCGCTGCCTGGGCAATCTCCGGTGGCAGGCGATTGAGCAGCCAGCGAATCGCCAGCGGCACCAGCACCAGGTCGTCGACCATGCCGATCACCGGCAGCACATCGGGAATCAGGTCAATCGGCGAGAGCGCATACAGCGCGATCAGCGCCGTGCCCCACTTCAGCCAGCTTGGCGCGTCGGGGTGGCGCAGGGCAAACCACAATTGCCGCGCGTCGCCGCGCACGACGGTCCAGAGCAGAGTCAAACGTTTCAACATGGCAAGCAATACCCTTCCTGATCGGCTCCTGATGGACCCGTGTCCAGCGCAGGTGGCGCTGGCAGGTGCGACTGCAAGGGGTTTTCACCAGACGTTACATTGCAGCCGTCGATAGGGCTGCGGCGCTCAGGCGCGCTCGAAGTCGATAAAGCTTTTTTCGGCATCCACCGCCAGCAGCCGCACGCGCGTTGCATCGCCCACGTCAAGCCCTTCGAAACCGCGTACCACCCGGCCTTCGAGCATGGGGCTGGAGATGCGCACAAAAGTCCCTTTGGGCGCCGCGCCGGTGACCAGGGCGTCAAAGACCTCGCCAATGCGCCCGCCGGCCCTACGATGCCAAGAACCCGGTGGTATGCATGGACGAGACGCCCCGGCAACTCATTCGCGAGACCCGCGAACCCATTGCCGCGGCGCCCGGCCGGCCCGAGCACCATGACTACGAATATGAACGCTGCGGCGTGTGCAACGTGTTCATGGCCAGCGAGCCGCTGGCCGGGCGGCGCTTGAGCAAGGTCACCGAGCGCCGGACCAAGCTGGACTGGGCCGTGTTCGTGCAAGACATCGCTGAAAGCTATCCCGATGCCGAACGCATCACGCTGGTCATGGACAACCTGAACACGCACACCCCGGGCTCGCTGTACGAGGCGTTTGCCGCCGAGCAGGCAAAGGCGCTGTGGGACCGCTTCGAGTTCGTCTACACCCCCAAGCACGGCAGCGGGCTCAATATGGCCGAGATCGAGATCAACGTCATGGTGAGCCAGTGTCTGGATCGGCGCATCGACAGCATCGAGACCGTGCGCAACGGAGTCACCGCCTGGCAGGCCCGCCGCGACAGCCTTCAGGCCAAAGTCAACTGGCAGTTCACGATCAAGGATGCCCGCGTCAAGCTCAAACGGCTTTACCCGACTACTTTCGTCGTGACGCGACACCAGGACGAGGCCAAAGATAACTTTCGTTTTCCCTTGGCGTCTTGAAATTCATGTCGTCGTTCCCGCGAAGGCAGGAATGATGAGGGGGAAGCTATTGCGCGCCACGTCCTGAAGCGAATGGCCTGTCGATCACGCCGGTGGAGGCGCGGAACTGGAACGTCATCGTGAAACGGCTGGATGCCGATTTATAGAGTCAAATTGGTCGTTATCGCACGGCTGGATTGCGTAAGTAGCTATAAATTCAGTAGCAAGAATTGCTAGACGACTTGCATGCCGGCAAGGATGGTCAGGACGAAGCCGTGCTAGCCAGCCGCCTGTCGCCACCGGCCGGAATCGGGGCACACACTGGCCTGCGCGCCGTTGCACCAGACTTGTTCATCACTCAGCAGCAACGCGGTCGACGGGTCGATGTCGAAGGCGATCCGAAGGGCGTTTCCGAGATTCGCATCCTCGACGGGAAGCTCCCAGGTCAGGAATACCTGCGTGCAGTCCCGCTCGGCGGGGAAGTCGGCCGCCTCAAAGCCGCCGCTGCCCCGCGCGATGACGCCGTGCGGCTGGCCCGTGTCGAACACCACGGCCGTTCCCCGGGCCAGCGGGATTCGGTGGCCTGTATGCGGGAAATGCAGGTCCAGCCCCCGGTCTTCGCCCAAGAATAGATTGCAAAAAGCAGCAGCGCCGTACTGCGCGCCGTCATGGTGGTACTTCGCGCCCCGACAGGCCATCAGGGCGACGTCGCTGGAGGCCAGCAGCCCGGGCAGGCCAAGCGTTCGCGTCCAGTCGGACACCGCCTGCACACAGTGCCGGTAGTCCGGCCAGCGCATGCGCGCTCGCGCCAGGGGCAGCACCTCGACATCGCCGGGCTCCAGCGCCAGGCGCTGCGAGATGTCCCTTTGCCAGTCTGCCACCAGCCTTGCCGGGGGCGCGGGCACGTCGAGCATGGCCAAGAGCACGACATCGCTCACGCTTCGGCTGCGGAGGGCATCGCCACTCCAGTAGTACGAAACCAGGCGGTCCGGCTCGCAATGTGCTTGAAGAAGAAGGCTCATCCGGGCCAGTGTATTCAAACGGCGCGGCCCGTCGTGCAAGGTGAACCATCAGGACAAGCAGGTTCCGGGCGCGTTGTTGCGCCACAGCCATAAAAAAACGCGCCCGGAGGCGCGTTTTTTATCAAAGGCAGCGGCGAATTACTTCGACACGACGCGCGCCATCTCCAGGCACTTGTTCGAATATCCCCATTCGTTGTCGTACCAGGCAACGATCTTCACGAAAGTGCCGTCCAGCGCAATGCTGGCGTCGGCGTCAAAAATCGAAGTGCGGGTGTCGCCACGGAAGTCGGTCGCCACGACCTTGTCTTCGGTATAGCCCAGCACGCCTTTTAGCGCGCCTTCGCTTTGCGCCTTCATCTCGGCGCGGATTTCGTCGAGCGTGGCTTCGCTGTTCAATTCGCAGGTCAGGTCAACCACCGACACGTCGCTGGTCGGTACGCGGAAAGACATGCCGGTGAGCTTCTTGTTCAGCTCGGGAATCACCACACCGACCGCCTTGGCCGCGCCAGTGGACGAGGGAATGATGTTTTCCAGAATGCCACGGCCGCCGCGCCAGTCCTTGTTCGAAGGGCCGTCAACGGTTTTTTGCGTGGCGGTGGCGGCGTGAACCGTCGTCATCAGACCGCGCTTGATGCCCCACTTGTCATTCAGCACCTTGGCGACGGGCGCCAGGCAGTTGGTGGTGCAGCTGGCATTGCTGATGATCGCCTGGCCGGCATAGGTGCTGTCGTTCACGCCAAAGACGAACATCGGCGTGTCGTCTTTCGATGGGGCCGAGAAGATGACCTTCTTCGCGCCGGCGGCCAGGTGCTTTTCACCGGCGGCCTTGTCCAGGAACAGGCCGGTGGCTTCCAGCACGACGTCGGCGCCGACTTCGGCCCACTTCAGGTTCAGCGGGTCGCGTTCCTGGCTCAAGCGGATGCGCTTGCCGTTGACGATCAAGGTGTTGCCCTCGACCGAAACCTCGCCCTTGAAGCGGCCGTGCACCGAGTCGTACTGCAGCATGTAGGCCAGGTACTCTGGTTCGAGCAGGTCATTGATCGCGACGATCTCGATGTCGCTGAAGTTCTGCACGGCGGCGCGCAACACGTTGCGGCCGATGCGGCCGAAGCCGTTGATACCCATCTTGATCGTCATTTGCTTTAGCTCCAGTTGGTTAACTTGCAACCCCCCCGGCCGAACGGGCCGGAACGGCACTTACTTTTTACGCAGCACCTTGCGCACGGTCGCCACCACGTTGTCAGGCGTGAAGCCGAAGTGCTTGAACAGCACGCCGGCCGGTGCCGACTCGCCGAAGGTGTCGATGCCGATGACGGCAGCGCAGCCGTATTTCCACCAGCCGTCGGTCACGCCCATTTCCACGGCGATGCGCGGGATGCCTTCGGGCAGGATTTTCGACTTGTAGGCCGCGTCTTGGCGGTCGAACGTCGTGTTGCTCGGCATCGAGACCACGCGCACCGCGATTTTTTGCGCCGCCAGCAGTTCCTGCGCCTTCAGCGCCAGCTGCACTTCGGAGCCGGTGGCGATGATCACGGCCTGGGCTTTTTGCTTCAGGCCGACTTCGGCCGGCTCGGCCAGCACGTAGGCGCCCTTGCTGATCTGGCCGACGTCGTCTTTCGGCGCGTAGGGCAGGTTCTGGCGGCTCAGCAGCAGCGCCGTCGGCCGGGTCTTGTTCTGCAGCGCCACGGCCCAGGCCACGGCGGTTTCAGCCGTGTCGCCCGGACGCCAGACGTCCAGGTTTGGAATCAGGCGCAGGCTGGCAGCATGCTCGATCGACTGGTGCGTCGGGCCGTCCTCGCCCAGACCGATCGAGTCGTGCGTGAACACATGCACCACGCGCAGCTTCATGAGCGCGGCCATGCGGATGGCGTTGCGTGAGTAGTCGCTGAACGTCAAAAAGGTGCCGCCGTAGGGAATGAAGCCGCCATGCAGCGCCACGCCGTTCATGATGGCGGCCATGCCGAATTCGCGCACGCCGTAGTTGATGTGGCGCCCGCCGACCAGGCTGCCGTTGACGGCCTCGGTCTGCACCACGCCGCCATTGACGTCAAAGCGCAGGCTGGGCGTGGAATGGGTGTTGGTCAGGTTCGAGCCGGTCAGGTCGGCTGAGCCGCCGAGCAGTTCGGGCAGGCCGGCGGTGAACGATTCGAGCGCCAGCTGCGACGCCTTGCGCGAAGCCACGGTTTCGGCCTTGGTGTGCGCGGCGACGACGGCATCGACGGCCAGCTGCGAAAAGCTTTTCGGCAGCTCGCCCTGCATGCGGCGAACGAATTCGGCCGCCAGCTCGGGATGGGCCTTGGTGTAGGCGGCGAACTTCTTGTCCCACGCAGCCTCGGCCTTGCCACCCTTGACCTTGGCGTCCCAGGCGGCGTAGGTTTCCTTGGGCATATCAAACGGCGTATGCGGCCAGTTGATGGCGGTGCGCGTGAGGCCGATTTCCTCGGCACCCAGTGGTTCGCCGTGGGCTTTGGAAGTGTTGGCGCGGTTCGGCGAACCCTTGCCGATGTGCGTCTTGCAGACGATCAGCGTCGGCTTGTCGGTGTTCTTTTTGGCCTGGGCAATCGCGGCGGACACGGCTTGGGAATCGTGGCCGTCCACGGCGTCAATCACGTTCCAGCCGCAGGCGGTGAAACGCATCGGTGTGTTGTCGATGAACCAGGGCGCGACCTGGCCGTCGATGGAAATGCCGTTGTCGTCGTACAGCGCGATCAGCTTGTTCAGCTTCCAGGCGCCGGCCAGCGCGATGGCCTCGTGGCTGATGCCTTCCATCAGGCAGCCGTCGCCCATGAACACAAAAGTGTGGTGGTCAACGATGGTGTGCTCAAGCTTGCCCACGGTGCGGTTGAATTCGCTGGCCAGCAGCTTTTCAGCCAGCGCCATGCCGACGGCATTGGTCAGGCCCTGGCCGAGCGGTCCGGTGGTGGTCTCGATGCCGGGCGTCACGTCCACTTCGGGGTGGCCGGGGGTCTTGGAGCCGATCTGGCGGAAGTTTTTCAGCTCGGTGACAGGCAGGTCGTAGCCGGTCAGGTGCAGCACCGAATAGATCAGCATCGACGCATGGCCGTTGCTCAGCACGAAGCGGTCGCGGTTCATCCAGTGCGGGTTGGCGGGGTTGTGCCGGAGGTGGTCGCCCCAGAGCGCAACGGCCATGTCGGCCATGCCCATGGGGGCGCCGGGATGGCCCGAATTGGCTTGTTGCACGGCGTCCATTGCGAGTGCGCGTATCGCATTCGCCATCATTTCAGTTTTGGCCATCAGGCTAAGCTCCGGAGGTATTCGGTAATCAAGGTAATCCGGCATTTTAACGGCCGCTGCGCGGGCGGCCCTTTGGCGCTGCTGCAACAGCGGCGGCGGCAAATGCCCTAAAGTCGTGTTCATGCAAACCAAGCCCCTCCGCGCAAGCGCTTTCTTCCGCCACGACCGCCGGCCATTCGGGGCGCGCAAGTGAGCCCGCCAATCCCGGCCATGATCCTGGCCGCCGGGCGCGGCGAGCGCATGCGTCCGCTGACCGACGACTGCCCCAAGCCGCTGCTCAAGGTTCAGGGCAAGGCGCTGATCGACTGGCATGTGGAAGCGCTGGCGCGCGGCGGCGTTCACGAGCTGGTCATCAACACCGCCTGGCTGGGCGAGAATATTTCAAGCCATTTAGACCTTTTGCGCAGTACTGGCGGGCGTGAGCAGCTATCATTTTCATACTCGCACGAGGGCGAAGATTTTGGCTACGCGCTGGAAACCGCCGGCGGCATCGCACGCGCGCTGCCGCTGCTAGGCGACGTGTTCTGGCTGCTGGCCGCCGATGTGTTCGTGCCCGGTTTTGAATTCTCGGCAGAAGCCGTCAGCCGTTTCATCGCTGGCGGCAAGCTGGCCCACCTGTGGCTGGTGCCCAACCCGCCGCACAACCCGCGCGGCGATTTTGGTCTGGACGCGAGCGGCCTGGCGCTCAACCTGGCAGCCGACGACCCGGCGCCGCGCCACACCTACAGCACCATCGGCCTGTACCGGCGCGAGCTGTTCGACAGCCTGCCTTTCGGCAATTCGCAAGGCCTGGCGGTCGCGCTGGCGCCGCTGCTCCGCGCGGCGATGGACCGCCGCCAGGTCAGCGCCGAGCTTTATTTGGGCGCCTGGACCGATGTCGGCACGCCCGAGCGGCTGGCCGAACTGAACCTATCTTTTCCGAACTGAAAGCATTCCGCCCCATGAGCACCCTGTTGAACCCTTCCGCCATTTATGCCAAACGCCGCGCCGCCATTGGCCGCGCCCTGATCAAGGCCGGCGGCGGCGTGGCCGTGCTGCCCACCGCGCCCGAACTGCCGCGCAACCGCGACAGCGACTTTCCCTACCGCCACGACAGCTATTTTTACTACCTGACCGGCTTCAGCGAGCCCGGCGCCTGGCTGGTGATCGAGGGCAGCGGCAAAACCGTCAAGAGCACGCTGTTTTGCCGGCCCAAGGACCTGGAGCGCGAGATCTGGGACGGCATCCGGCTTGGCCCCGACGCGGCGCCGGTGCAACTTGGCGTCGATGCCGCCTTCAGCGTGGATACGCTCGACGAGAAAATGCCCGACCTGCTGGCCAACCAGCCCGCAGTGTGGTTTCCCTTCGCCATGCACAAGGGCCTGGAAACGCAGGTCGATGGCTGGCTCAACAAGGTGCGCGCCAGGGTCCGCCTGGGCGCCGAATGCCCGCAAAGCCAGCACGACCTGTGCAAGCCGCTCGACGAGATGCGGCTGGTCAAGGACGCGCACGAAATCGCCATTTTGCGGCGCGCCGGCGGTATTTCAGCCGGCGGCCATGTGCGCGCCATGCAGACATCAAGCGCCATGCTGCGCAATGGCGTGAACGGCGGCCTGCGCGAATACCACCTCGAAGCCGAACTGCTGCACGAATTCCGCCGCCACGGCTCCGAATTCCCGGCCTACACCAGCATCGTCGCCGCCGGGGCGAATGCCTGCGTGCTGCATTACCGCGCCGGCAACGCCGAACTCAAACCCGGCCAGCTGTGCCTGATCGACGCCGGCTGCGAGCTGGAAGGTTACGCCAGCGACATCACGCGCACCTTTCCGGCCGATGGCAAATTCACCCCGGCACAGCGCATCCTCTACGACATCGTGCAGGCGTCGCAGGAAGCGGCGATTGCCGCGACCCGGCCCGGCAACCGTTTCACCGACCCACACAACGCCGCCACGCGGGTGCTGATTGAAGGCATGCTGGACACCGGTTTGCTGGCGAAGGCCAAGCACGGCAGCGTCGATGACGTGCTCGAATCGGGCGCCTACCGCCAGTTTTACATGCACCGCACCGGCCACTGGATGGGCATGGATGTGCACGACTGTGGCGACTACACCGAGCCCGGCAGCGCGCCGCGGCCCGAAAAAGACGCGCTCGGCCAGATGGTCATGCGCAAGCCGTCGCGCATCCTGAACCCCGGCATGGTGCTGACCATCGAGCCCGGCCTGTACGTGCGCCCGGCCAAGGGCGTGCCGAAGAAATTCTGGGACATCGGCATCCGCATCGAGGACGATGCGCTGGTCACGGCCGAAGGCTGCGAATTGATGACGCGCGGCGTGCCGGTCAAGGCCAGCGAGATCGAAGCGCTGATGCGCGGTTGAGCCAGCGCCACACACCCTAAAATTGACCATGAAAACTTTTATCCGCTTCTTCTTTAGAACCCTGCGCTCCGTGCTCGGCCCGGTCATGCTGCTCAAGGAAAACCTCACCCGGCCCAAGGGCGTGGTGCGCATCCAGGCCGCGCAGGACAAGGTCAACCGCCAGTGCAAGTCGCTGACGCTTTACCAGTACCAGACCTGCCCGTTCTGCATCAAGGTGCGCCAGGAAATGAGCCGCCTGTCGCTGAACATCGAGCGCATCGACGCCCAGCCCGAAGGCCCGCACCGGCAGGCCTTGCTCAAGGGCGGCGGCCAGGCCAAGGTGCCTTGCTTGAAAATCACCGACAAAGCCGGCAGGAGCCAGTGGCTCTATGAGTCGGACAAGATCATTGCGTATTTGCGGGAGCGGTTTGTGGCGGCTTGAGGGCGGGCAGGCCTGGCGCATTTCGAGACTGCGAAAGGGTAAAAAGCTTACTTCGCGGTCAGCATTGCCGCCGCCCAGCGCAGCAGCTCGTCCACCAGCACAGTCGTCCGCGCCCTTTCGCACAGCGCCACCAACCGGTGCGCGCCCTGCTCCACTTCGGCTGCGTCGTAGAGAAAAACCAGATCGGCGATACGCACCGCTTGCCCAAGATGAGCCATGGTGCGCGGATAGCGCCCCAGAATGCGGCTGGCCGGGACGTTGTGGCCGCCTTCCCTGACGCGCTGGCTGACGCGGGCCAGCAGTCGCTGCGGATCGTCCAGGGAAACCACATACAGCACCACCTGATAACTCAGCGACTGCGCATGGCGAATGAGGTTCAGTTTTGATTCGTGCGAAAAAACCGTTTCGCTGACAAACCTGACTTGGGCATTGAATAATGTCTCCCGCCTCGTGTCAGCCCATTCCCGCGCGGCTTCGGAACGCTGCTGCAGATCAGGAACATGCTACAAACAGTCCCTTTCGTGCAGGTCGGCGTTGACAAATTCCAGATCGCTTTCAATGGCGCCGCTGGCCACCAAGGCGCGGTAAAGTGTGGATTTCCCCGCGCCATTCGGTCCGGCCAGAAGGTGAAAAATGGGCTGACTCAAGCAACCGCTCGCTGCACGGCGGCCTGCTGGCGGTTCTCTTCAACAATCGTGCGGATATTCGCTTGCAAGACCCCGCTGGTGCTGGCCGCAAGCACCCGCATCTTGAGTGCTTCCAGCGAATCCGGCGCTTTTTGGCGAACTGCTTTGGCAGCCGCCTCATAGCCCTCGATCGCCGCCTGCGCCTCTTGCGCCGTCAGGCCCGAATGCTCGACGATGCGGCCCAGCGTGGCCCAGTATTCGACCTGGCCGGCGACCGAGCGGCGCAGCGGCTGGGCGGCCTCGCGGGCTTGCTGCACCAGGGCGGCGGGAAGTTTGACGGATGAAAAACCGGTGGATGGTGATGCCATGAAAATCTCCTGATTGGCGCATTTTGCGCCAATCAGGCCACTTCTCCAAGAGGGGTTAACCACCGGCCAAAAAAATCCGGTGAAGAACCCATTCATTTGTAATTTGCACCTTGGCTTTTTCACCCCTGCTTCACGCTTGTTGACAAGCGGAAAACAAGGGTTCAAGGCCGCTGGCCGGTCCCGAATTGCGTCGTTTTTCGTGACTTGGGCGCCACTGCGTTCACCCTGCCCAGCTTGTCGCGCCAAGGGCAAAAGCAGTATTCTTTTTCGGGCAAGCCAGCCTGCGGACCGCTTGCCTTGCGTCCCTCCATTTTTCAAACTTCGGGAGAGAAAGACATGCCCTTGTCCAATCGACTTGCCGCCGAGTTCTTCGGCACTTTCTGGCTGGTTCTCGGGGGTTGCGGCAGCGCCGTGATCGCGGCGGCCTTTCCGGGTGTGGGCATCGGCCTGACCGGGGTGTCGCTGGCCTTCGGACTGACCGTGCTGACCATGGCCTTTGCGCTGGGCCATGTTTCCGGCTGCCACCTGAACCCGGCCGTGTCCTTTGGCCTGGTCATTGGCGGCCGGTTCAAAGCCAAGGACCTGCTGCCGTATGCCGTGGCCCAGGTGGTCGGCGCCGTCGCGGCGGCCGGCGTGCTGTACCTGATCGCCAGCGGCAAGGCCGGCTTTGAGCTGAACGACGGGCTGGCTTCCAACGGCTATGGCGAGCATTCGCCGGGCGGCTACACGATGACGGCTGCGCTGGTGACCGAGTTCGTGATGACCTTCTTTTTTCTCATGATCATTCTGGGGGCGACCGACGAGCGCGCGCCCAGCGGTTTTGCGCCGATTGCCATCGGCCTGGCGCTGACGCTGATCCACCTGATCAGCATTCCGGTCACCAACACCTCGGTCAATCCGGCGCGCAGCACCGGCCCGGCGATCTTCGTCGGCGACTGGGCGCTGTCGCAGCTGTGGCTGTTCTGGGTCGCGCCTTTGCTCGGCGCGGGCGCGGCAGGCGTGGTGTACCGGCTGGTCAGCGGGGAACGCAGCCTGGCGTCGGGCATCGAGGGACCGGCCAACGCCAGCCAGCTGGCGAAATCAAGGTGACGCGAAAGGCATGACCGGGCCGGCGCGCTGCCGTCCTACGCCAGCATGCGCGGCGGCTGATAGCCATGTCTGGCGTAGCCCCTAAGCTGGCTGCCAGCACCGGCAACCCGCCGGCCCAACGCAGGAGTTTTCTGATGCCCACTGTTTCCGACGTCATGACCCGCAATCCGCGCAGCCTGCGCCCCACCAGCACCATTGTGCTGGCCGCGCAGGTGATGGAGGAACTCAACGTAGGCGTGATTCCCGTGTGCGAAGGGGACAAGCTGGTCGGCATGGTGACGGACCGCGACATCGTGGTGCGCGGCGTGGCCGAGTCGATGGACGCCGGCACGGCGACGCTGGCCGATGTGATGAGCACCCATGTGCGCACCGCGCATGAAAACGACGATGTGCAGCAAACCCTGGCCACCATGGGCCAGAACCAGATCCGCCGCATGCCGGTGGTGGACGGGCAAGGCCGGCTGATCGGCATCGTGTCGCTCGGCGACATTGCCGCCAAAGGCCCGGACGGCGATGTGGACGTGGCCAACTCGCTGGGCGACATTTCATCGCCCGCCGAACCGGACCGCGCCAGCCCCTGATCCGCCGCAACAGGCAAGGGGTTTTGCGCTTTTAAAAAAAAGAGCTGCCTATGCCCAGCGCTATGGCTTGCTTAGGCAAATCCAACTGGTCTTTTCCCTAGTCAAATATTATTATCAATACTTTATTGATAGCTGCCTGCGCCCGTGGCTATTGCGCAAAAGGCCATTTTGACTATAAAACTGAAGGAAAAACCATGACCCAGTTTGTCCGCGACAACTTGCCGGCCCTGAAGAAAACCGGAACCTACTACCTGCTGCACGTCACGGTCGCCGCCCTGGTGGCCTATGCGGTCACCGGCGACTTCCTGCTGTCGCTGACGCTAAGCCTGCTGGAGCCGACGGTGCAGGCCTTTGCCTTTTTCTTCCATGAAAAGGCCTGGCAGCGTTGGGGCCGACCGACCAAGGCCTCGCCTGGCCTGTCAGCGGCCTCGTCATGAGGCTTGCCGCCTCAGGCGAAGGCTTTGGCCAGCTCGGTTTCCACCGCCTGGTGCTTTTGCAGCATGGTGGCTGAAGGCTGGCCGAGGCGGCTCATGATCACGGCGGCAAGCCAGGCCAGGATGAAGCCGGGAACGATCTCGTACAGACCAAACCAGCTGCCTTGCTTCCACAACACCACCGTCACCGCGCCCACCACCATGCCGGCCAGCGCGCCATTGCGCGTCATGCGTGACCAGAACAGCGACAAGATGATGACCGGGCCGAAGGCCGCGCCAAAACACGCCCAGGCGTAGCTGACCATGCCGAGCACCTTGGCTTCGGGGTTGCGGGCAATCAGGATGGCCAGCAGCGCCACCGCCATCACCATGGCCCGGCCAACCCACACCAGTTCGGTCTGGCCAGCGTTCTTGCGCAGAAAGGTGCGGTAGATGTCTTCGGTCAGCGCGCTGGAGCAGACCAGCAGCTGGCACGAAAGCGTGCTCATCACGGCGGCCAGGATGGCCGCCAGCAGCAGGCCGGCGACCCAGGGGTTGAACAGCTGCTTGGCCATTTCGATGAACACGGTTTCGGAATTGGCGTTCACTGCCGCCGCGCCTTCCGGATGCGCCAGGAAGTAGGGAATGCCGACAAAACCGACCGCCACCGATTCAGCCGCCATGAAGCGCACCAGGATGTGCGGCTGGCCGAAGTAACCCAGTCCCCAGGCCATCAGCGATGACGATGTCGACAAACGAGGCGCCCTTCATCATGTCGAGCTTGGCCGGCTCCATCAGGTCGGCCATCGACTGCGCCGGCTGCAAGCCGCCGGTGACGGCGAAATAGCCCATCACGGGCGCCACGATCCAGGCTTCGCTCAGGCCGGACAAAAAAATCGCGCCAGGCCGTCCCGGGGTAGCGGGACGGCTGTCGTGGAAAAAATGGAAACAGGCTGCGCAGAAAGGATGCCCGGCCGCCCGGGCCATGGATCAGCCCATCGTCATGAGTTGCGCGTTGCCGCCGGCGGCGGCGGTGTTGGTGCTGATGCTTTGCTCATGCATCAGCGCGCTCACGTCGTACACCGCTCCGGCAGCCAGTTGCGCCGGCGTCAGGTTCTCGATACGCACGATGGCGCCAGGGCGCTGCGCGACGCGCGGCAGCAAGGCCTGCAAGGCATCGCCGTCGCCCTCGAACAGCATCGCGCTCAGGTGCGTTTCGCCCAGCAACTGGTCAGCGCTGCGTGTCTGCACGAAGGCCTGCACCTCGGGCGGCAGGGCGGCGAGCGCCTCAGCCACCGGGCTGCGGGGCAAGGGCACTTCCAGCCAGCACGGGTTGCCGCTGGCCAGCGCCGCCGCGACGTGGTGCACCAGGCCCAGCGCGGTCTGCGGCGCGGCCCAGACGGCGCCGCGCGGCAGCAGCTGGTAGCGGTTCGATTCGCCGGTCGGTCCGGGCAGCGTGAACAGCTGGCCGAGCACGCTGTGGGCGCGGTAGCTTTCGCACGCCGCCGCCGCCCGGGCGGCATCGCCGCTGCTCTGCCAGCCGGCCAGCGCGGCAAACGGCTGGCCTTGCAAGGCGGAGACCAGGCTTTGCAGGGCGCGCAGACCGGGCAGATCAGACGGTTTGCGCGCCATGACGGGCGGACTCATGCGGCTGACCGGCATGGCCGGCAAGGCGGCCAGCGCCAGGTTGCCTTGCGCCGGGCCAGCCTGCAGCAGACGGTACAGGTACAGCGGGCCGCCCGCCTTGGGGCCGGTGCCCGACAGGCCCATGCCGCCGAAGGGCTGCACGCCGACCACCGCGCCAATCACGTTGCGGTTGACGTAGAGGTTGCCGGCCTGCACTTTTTGCGTGACCAGGGCAATGGTTTCGTCGATGCGGCTGTGCACGCCGAAGGTCAGGCCGTAGCCGGTGGCGTTGATGGCGTCGAGCACCGCGCCGAGCTGCTCGCGGCGGTAGCGCAGCACATGCAGCACCGGGCCAAAGACCTCGCGCTGCAGCCGGGCGATGCTGTCGATCTCGATCAGCGCGGGCATCACGAAATGGCCCTGGCCGGCGCTTTCATCGCGCGCCATGCGGGTCACCGGCTGGCCGGCGGCCTGCATGGCGGCAATGTGCTGCTCGATCTGCGCGCGCGCGTCCTCATCAATCACCGGGCCGACATCGGTGTGCATGCGGTCGGTGTTGCCCATGACCCATTCGCGCATGGCGTGCTTGATCATCTCCACCACGCGTCCAGCGCCGTCTTCCTGGATGCACAGCAGGCGCAGCGCCGAGCAGCGCTGGCCGGCCGAATCAAAAGCCGAGGCGAGCACGTCGCCGACCAGCTGCTCGGCCAGCGCCGACGAGTCGGCCACCAGCGCGTTCTGGCCGCCGGTTTCGGCGATCAATGCAATGGGACGGCCCTGCGGGCTCAGGCGTTTCGCCAGCGTCTGCGCGATCAGGCGCGACACCTCGGTCGAGCCGGTGAACATCACGCCGGCCACCAGCGGGTGCGCCACCAGCGCGGCGCCCACGCTGTCGCCGCTGCCGGGAACCAGTTGCACCGCGTCGGGCGGCACGCCGGCCTCAATCAGGATTTTCACCATCACGCTAGCGACCAGCGGCGTCTGCTCGGCCGGCTTGGCCAGCGCGCAGTTGCCGCTGGCCAGCGCGGCGGCCACCTGGCCGGCAAAAATCGCCAGCGGGAAGTTCCACGGGCTGATGCACAGCACCACGCCGAGCGGGCGGTGCGAGTCGTTGTCGAAGGTCGCCTCGACCTGCGCGGCGTAATAGCGCAAAAAGTCCACCGCCTCGCGCACCTCGGCAATCGCGTTGGGCAGCGACTTGCCGGCCTCGCGAACGATCAGGCCGAGCAGGCTTTGCGTGCGCTGCTCCAGCAGGTCGGCGGCGCGTGTCAAACAGGCGGCGCGCGCCGAAGGCGGCGTGCCCTGCCAGATCTGCGCGGCTCTGGCGGCGCGGCTGACGGCCATATCGACTTCTTCAGCAGTGGCCGGGCGCACCCAGCCAACAAGGTCACGCGTGTCCGAAGGGTTGCGCACCGGCTGCCAGCCGTCGGCGGCAGCGCTATCAAAATTGAAGCTGGATACGCCCGCCCCGCCTGCGCAAGCGGCATAAATGCCTTGCGTGCTGCGCAGCAGGCCGGCGGCGAGCGACGCCAGTTGCTGCTCATGCGCCAGGTTCAGGCCCGACGAGTTCAGGCGCGACTGCGGCCCCAGGTCGGCGAACAGCTGGCGCGGCAGCACAATTTTCGGATGCGGCGCGCCGAGCTGACCGGTTTCAAGCGCGATCTGCCGCGCCTCAAGCACCGGGTCCGTCACCAGTTCGGCCACCGGCACATTGGCATCGCCGATGCGGTTCACGAACGAGGTGTTGGCGCCGTTTTCCAGCAGGCGGCGCACCAAGTAGGCCAGCAGCGTTTCGTGCGTGCCTACCGGAGCGTAGATGCGGCACGGCCGGCCCAGCTTGCCGTCGGCGGCGTTGCCCGTGACCTGGTTATACAGTGGCTCGCCCATGCCGTGCAGGCACTGGAATTCGTACTGGCCGCTGTAGTAGTTGTTGCCGGCCATGTGGTAAATGCTTGCTACGGTCTGCGCGTTGTGGGTGGCGAACTGCGGATACACCGCATCGGGCGCGCCCAAGAGCTTGCGCGCGCAAGCGAGGTAGGACACGTCGGTATGCACCTTGCGCGTGAACACCGGGTAACCCTCATGGCCGTCCAGCTGGGCGCGCTTGATCTCGCTGTCCCAGTAGGCGCCCTTGACCAGCCGGATCATCAGCCGGTGGCTGCTGCGCCGCGCCAGGTCGATCAGGTAGTCGATCACGTAGGGGCAGCGCTTCTGGTAGGCCTGCACCACGAAGCCGATACCGTTCCAGCCCCTGAGCGCCGGCTCGAAGCACAGGCTTTCCAGCAGGTCGAGCGACAGCTCCAGCCGGTCGGCCTCCTCGGCGTCGATGTTCAGGCCGATGTCGTACTGGCGCGCCAGCAGCGTGAGCTTGAGCAGGCGCGGCAGCAGTTCGCCCATCACGCGGTCGCGCTGGGCGCGGCTGTAGCGCGGGTGCAGCGCCGACAGCTTGACCGAAATACCCGGTCCTTCATGGATGCCGCGCCCGTGCGAGGCCTTGCCGATGGCATGGATCGCCTGCTCGTAGGACGCCAGGTAGCGCTCGGCGTCCTGCTCGGTCGCGGCGGCTTCGCCCAGCATGTCGTAGGAATAGCGAAAGCCGGATTTTTCGAGCGGGCGGCTGTTGGCCAGGGCTTCGGAAATGGTCTGGCCGGTGACGAACTGCTCGCCCATGAGCTTCATCGCGCGGTGCACGCCCTGGCGAATCAGCGGCTCGCCGCCCTTGCCGATCAACCGGGTCAGCGACGAGGCCAGGCTTTTCTCGCTGCTGGTGGACGTCAGCTTGCCCGTCAGCATCAGGCCCCAGACGGCGGCGTTGACAAACATCGACGGCGAGTTGCCCAGGTGCGAATGCCAGTCGCCCCGGCTGATCTTGTCGCGGATCAGCGCGTCACGCGTGGCGTTGTCGGGAATGCGCAGCAGCGCCTCGGCCAGGCACATCAGCGCCACGCCCTCCTGACTGGACAGCGAGAACTCCTGCACCAGCGCTTCGACGCCGCCGGCGTCCTTCTTGCCGCGCAGGCCTTCCACCAGCCGTGTCGCGACTTCTTCGATGGCGGCGCGCTGCGTGGCATCAAGGGTGTGCGCCAGTTGCACCAGCATGGGCAAGCACTCCGGCTCCGGCCGGTGCCAGGCGGCGGTGATGGCGGCGCGCAGTTCGTTCTGCGGCAGCACGTTTTGCGCCCAGTCGAGGAAGGGCTGCGCAGCACTTGCGGTGCTGGCCTGCAGTTCGTGGATATCGTCAGGCTCAGTCATTTCAGCCAGCCCGGTTGCACCCTGGGTTGCACCCAGTGGCGACAGCCCCCGCTCCATGTTTTCCACATACTGCAGCACGGCTTGCTTGATCAGCCAGTGCGGGGCCCGGCCCTGCTGGGCTGCGGCCTCCCGGATGCGGGCTCGAAGCGCTTCGTCAACCTTGAGGCCGAGTGTGACTGTGGACATGGGTTACACCTTTATTGCAAAATTAGTACAACCCATCTTATTAAAAGTACAACCCACACCGAATAAGGGTTAACCCATGGGTTTTCACAGCGAACGTGGAACAAGGATTCAGCGCGGCCTTGAATGCCGCAAGGCTTTGATCTGTGCGAAAAAGTTAAAAGCACATCGCCTTTGAATGCGGCTTTCCCACACTGAGCCAGTCATTTGCGCGGCCTACAATCGCAGACCGTACAAAAAGTTGACGGCCGCGCTGACCGTCTTTGCTGGAGACATTTTCAATGCTTACCCCATCCGCTGCAACGCCCCCTGACACCGATTTGGAGCGTGATGAAAAGCGTGCCGAACTACGCCGCGCCGCGCTTGAATACCATGAATTCCCCAAGCCCGGCAAGTTGGCGATTGCAGCCACCAAGCAACTGACCAACCAGCGCGACCTGTCCCTTGCCTACTCGCCCGGTGTGGCCGCGCCCTGCGAGGAAATCGTCAAGGACCCGAACGCCGTGTTTAAGTACACCAGCCGGGGCAACCTGGTGGCCGTGATCACCAACGGCACCGCCGTGCTGGGCCTGGGCGACATCGGACCGCTGGCCTCCAAGCCGGTGATGGAGGGCAAGGCGGTTTTGTTCAAGAAGTTTGCCGGCGTGGACGTGTTCGACATCGAGATCGACGAAAAAGACCCGGCCAGGCTGGTCGAGATCATTGCCTCGCTGGAGCCGACCTTCGGCGCCATCAACCTTGAAGACATCAAGGCGCCTGACTGCTTTTTCGTTGAGCGCGAACTGCGCAAGCGCATGAAGATCCCGGTCTTTCACGATGACCAGCATGGCACGGCCATCACGGTCGGCGCGGCCATGCTCAACGCCCTCAAGGTGGCCGGCAAGGACCCGAAAAAAGTCAAGCTGGTGACCTCGGGCGCGGGCGCTGCCGCGCTGGCCTGCCTGAAGCTGTTGCTCAAGCTCGGCATTCCGCGCGAAAACATTTACGTGACCGACCTGGCCGGCGTGGTCTACGAAGGCCGAACCGAGCTGATGGACGAGGACAAGATTGAGTTTGCCCAGCCCACCTCGGCCCGCACCTTGGGCGAGATGATTGAAGGCGCAGACATCTTCCTGGGCCTGTCGGCGGGCGGCGTGCTGAAAAAAGACATGGTCGCCAAAATGGCCGCACGGCCCATCATTTTTGCACTGGCCAACCCGAACCCCGAGATCACGCCGGAAGACATCATGTCGGTGCGCGATGACGCCATCATGGCGACAGGCCGCGCCGATTACCCGAACCAGGTCAACAACGTCCTGTGCTTTCCCTACATCTTCCGGGGTGCACTGGACGCTGGCGCCTCCACCATCACGCTCGAGATGGAAATTGCCGCGGTGCATGCGATTGCCGAACTGGCGCAGGCCGAGCAGAGCGAAGTGGTGGCCGCCGCCTATGCCGGCGAACAACTGACGTTCGGCCCCGAATACCTGATTCCCAAGCCGTTTGATCCGCGCCTGATGATGAAGATCGCGCCGGCGGTCGCCCAGGCTGCGGCCGACAGCGGCGTCGCGCTCAGGCCGATCCAGGACATGGACCAATACCGCGAACGGCTGCAAAGCTTTGTTTATGCGTCCGGTACGGTGATGAAGCCGATTTTTGCCGCCGCCAAGACCGCCAGCCGCAAACGTATCGCCTATGCCGAAGGCGAGGAAGAGCGCGTGCTGCGCGCCTGCCAGATCGTGGTGGATGAAAACCTGGCCCGCCCGACGCTGATAGGCCGGCCGGCCATCATCGCCCAGCGCATTGAAAAGTTCGGCCTGCGGCTGAAGGAAGAGCTCGATTACGACGTGGTCAATGTCGAGCAGGACCACCGCTACCGCGACTTCTGGCAAACCTACCACCGCCTGACCGAGCGCAGTGGCGTGACCGTGCAGATGGCCAAGATCGAGATGCGCCGCCGCCTGACGCTGATTGCCGGCATGCTGTTGCTCAAGGGCGACGTCGATGGCCTGATCTGCGGCACTTGGGGCACCACGTCCCACCACCTTGCCTATCTGGACCAGGTCATCGGCAAGCGCGAAGGCGTTCACACCTACGCCTGCATGAACGGCCTGATGCTGCCGGGCCGCCAGGTGTTTTTGCTAGACACGCATGTCAACTACGACCCGACCGCCGAGCAACTGGCCGAGATCACCACCATGGCCGCCGAGGAAATGATGCGTTTCGGCATCAAGCCCAAGGCCGCCCTGCTGTCGCATTCGAACTTCGGATCGTCCAATCATCCGAGCGCCCTGAAAATGCGCAGCACGCTGGAATTGCTGCGCGAGCGGGCTCCCTGGCTGGAAGTCGATGGAGAAATGCATGGCGACGTGGCGCTGGACCCCGCTGCCCGCAGCCTCATCATGCCCAACAGCACACTGGGCGGCGAAGCCAATCTGCTGGTCCTGCCCAATATCGATGCAGCCAACATTTCCTACAACCTGCTCAAGACCGCTGCTGGCGGCAACATCGCCATCGGCCCGGTGCTGCTGGGCGCCAACAAGCCGATGCATATCCTGACGCCCACGGCCACGGTGCGCCGGATCGTCAACATGACCGCACTCACGGTGGCAGACGCCAACGCCGCGCGCTAAGCCAGTTCGCTCCAGGCGACAGCGAATGCAGAGGGCTTTATAGCCCTCTTTTTAATGCCTAAAATTTCAGCAATCGCTTGCCTTTTCTTTCGGCATGCGGCAAACTACCCCTCTTGAAATTTTAGGGTTAACCCGACAACTTGTCAGGCTGGCTCCGGATTCAAGAAAGGTATTTTTCATGTTGCGTAATGGGTGGGGTCGCTGGCGTCGGGCCAGCAGCACGATGCTGCTGGCATTTTCGGTCGGTCTGACCGGTGTCGCGGGCCTGTATTCCGACACAGTGCAAGCCAGAGGCGTTTTCACGCCAGCGTCCACTGAAACGGTAGCCGTTGCCTTGTTGCCTCCCCAAGGGCGCAGCATGCTGACGCTGATTTACCAGGGCGGGCCCTTCAGGCATGACAAGGACGGCGTGGTGTTTGGCAACCGGGAACGGCTGCTTCCCGCCAATGTTCGCGCTTATTACCGTGAATATACCGTCAGGACACCTGGAGAGCGCAGCCGCGGAGCCCGGCGCATCGTGTGTGGTGGCTTGCAAGCCGCAACGCCCGATGCCTGTTTTTACACCGACGATCACTATGCGAGTTTTCGCAAAATCGTTCATTAACCAGGACTGTGGTTGTTATTTTGACTTTAGACCTAAGAGAAAGAGAAGCGGAGATGGATACACCACTTCGTAAGGACGACGAAACACCTTTGAAGGGCATACGGCCCAACATTGTGCAGTCCATACGCGCATTCCGCGTGCCTGAGTTGCAGGAAGCTGCCACGAAGCTGAACCAGCACTTCCTGTATGCGAATCTGAGCAGCGCCCAGAGCAAGCAGGACATTCTGGACATGATCGCGGCCCAGTACACCTTTCCGGCGCACTTCGGCAAGAACTTCGATGCCCTGTACGACTGCATGACCGACCTGGTGCACAAGTCAGGCCCGCAGCCCGGCTTTATCGTCGTGCTGGAGCAGATTCCCGCGCATGCCAAGTTCGACAAGGAAGCGCGCGAGCAACTGCTCGACATTTTCAGGGATGCAGCCGACTACTGGGCGGATCGCAAGATACCGTTCCGGTGCTTCTATTCTTTTCTGTAGCCCGCTCCCCGGACATTGGCCAAGGGGATCGGGCTAATCAGGCCCAGCAAGTCGTACTAGACGGTGAAGAACCGATGCCGACCGACAAACTTCTCGATGTATCGCCGCTGGCGCTGCGCATGAGCAGTCCTTTCAATGCAAGTTACTGGCTTGCAGCGGCCTAACTTTCAAGGCCCGACGCTGTGAAAAAGCCCGCATTGCGCGGGCTTTTTTTTAGTATGGCGGGCGCGGGTTCCAAGTCAAAAATACCAGTAAGCCAAGCGGTAAAAATATTTGCTCAAATCTCCAGGAATACGCACCAGCATCCGCCGCAGGCGGGTGGGGACGAACAAAGGCGGGCGATTTCTGTCATTGATGTGGCTGTCTTGGCCAGAGTGCCGCACCGGGTAAGGAAAGCGCGCATAAGTATGTACGCCATGCATTTGTCGGGCTTCCATAAAGTCGTCAACCGCCATGTAGAAGCTGCCTGATTTTTCAAGCAGCTTTTTCGCTTCTTGAGGGCCGATCACGTAGGCAACGGTCCCGGCAGGATCGCCCCAATACTTGGCGTAAGTCGTGTTGCCAATGAACTTATGCCGCTTCCTAAAGCTTCCTGCAAGCCGAATCAGACCGTACGGCGAATGCTGCAGGCATTCAAGCAAAAATGAATTCAGCTCGGAAACGACTGCATCGTCTTCCAGGATGAGGCATTTTTCATGCTGCGCTTGCACCGCTTGCCATGCTGTCCGATGGGCCAGGAAGCAGCCTACCTCGCCAGCCGACATGCCGTAGCCATAGCGAAAATGGCGCTGGCGCACGTTGTACCCGCTGCTTTGGATCTGGGCAGCAGTAGGCCTGATACCGTCAATGATCGAATAGGCAAGCCCTGCGGCGGACATTTGCTGATCGATGAGTTCCCGCCGTTCCTTGGCTTCGGGTAAGGAAATGACAAAAATTTTCATAAGCTGACAAATGTAACTGTTCTTCATTGGCATTGCATCAATCAAAGCGCAGCCTTTGGAAAATTTGCCTACTGGATCGCTTCCTTGGTTGTCGAATGCCTGCCATCGGCCAGCACGGTTTGCGCCAGCGCCAGGTATTCAGCCACCGGAACCTCTTCGGCGCGCCGCCTGACATCGAATTCACCGGCATAGTCGTGCTGCTCCAGCCATTGGCCCAGCGTGTGGCGCAGCAGCTTGCGGCGCTGGCTGAACGCCACACGCACCAGTTCACTGAGCAGCTTGACGTCGAGCTTTTCCGGCTCGGCATGCGGCACCATGCGCACGATGGCGCTGTCCACGCGCGGCGGCGGGTCAAAGCTCTGCGGCGGAACGTACAGCACGTTTTCCATGGCGTAGCGCCACTGCAGCATGACGCTCAGCCGGCCGTAGTCACTGGTCGAGGGCTTGGCTACCATGCGGTCGATGACCTCCTTTTGCAGCATGAAATGCTGGTCCTCGATCACATCGACTGCATCAAGCAGATGAAACAGGATGGGCGTGGAGATGTTGTAAGGCAGGTTTCCAACAACACGGAGTTTGTGGGCCCCCACGCTCCCCGCTTCGCGTGGTTCGCTGCCCCCCGAGGGGGCCGCTGCGCCTGCGGTCTGGCAAAGCCAGTCCCGCGGCCCTGACTGGCCGGAAGAGGCTGCTTGCGTTGCCTGCAATTGGATCTGCTCCGCCAGCTGCCTGAAATCGACCCGCAGCACATCGGACTCGACCACCGTCAGATGCGGATGCGAGCGCAGCTGGTGCGCCAGATCACGGTCCAGCTCGATCACCGTCAGATGCCCAAGCCGCGCCACCAGAGGCCGCGTCATGGCAGCCAGGCCGGGGCCGATCTCGACCATTGGCTGGCCCGGCAAGGGCGCAATCGCCTCAACAATGCTATCGATGATTAGCCGGTCGGTCAGGAAATGCTGGCCGAAGCGTTTGCGTGGGATGTGCTTCACTGCGGCGGCTCGCGAAACTCGACATACGCGCGGCCGCGAATGTCCTGGGCCCAGCGCACCAGCGCTTCTTCCTGCTTTTTCTCGCGCAGCATGCCGCGCACCATCTCGCGCTGGTCACGTGCGGACACCGGCACTTCGCGGCGCTCCAGCACCTGCAGCAGGTGAACGCCGAAGCGCGACACCAGGGGGTCGGACACCTGGTTGGGCGCCAGGGCATTCATGACCTTTTCAAATTCCGGAACAAAGGCGCCGGCCGGTGCCCAGCCCAGGTCGCCGCCCTGCTTGGCCGAGCCATCCTGGCTGTTTTCGCGCGCCAGCGCCGCAAAGTCGGCCTGGCCGGCGGCGACACGCTTTTTGAAGCCGGCGAGTTTCTCGATGGCGGCCGCTTCGGTCAGCTGGGGCGTCAGCCGCAGCAGGATGTGGCGCGCACGGGTTTGCGCGACGACGGCGTCGGGCAGGCCGCCCTGGCGTTTTTCGATCACCTTCAGGATGTGGAAACCGGCGGCGCTGCGCACCGGACCGGCCAGGCCGCCGGCGCGCAGGCTTTGTGTCACCTCGACAAACAGCGGCGGATAGCGGTCGGCGCTGCGCAGCCCCATCTGGCCGCCGTTGCCGCGCGACGCCGACGCCGAAACCTCGGCCGCCAGCGCGGCGAAGTCGGCGCCGGAGCGGGCGCGCTCCAGCACCTGCTGGGCCTTGGCTTGCAGGCTGGCGACCTGTTCGGGCGTGGCGTTTTCAGGCACCGCCACCAGGATTTCAGCCAGGTTGAGCGCCGCCGGCGCTGCGCTGGCCGCACCCGGCTGGCCTTGCTGATCGCGCAGGTAGGCGTCGATGTCCGACTCGCTGACGTCGGCCTTGACTTCGCGCTGACGCAGCCGGCTGATGAGCAGTTCGTCGCGGATCTCCGAGCGGAACTGGGCATAGTCGATGCCGTCGGCCGTCAGGCGCCGGCGCAGCTCGTCAACCGTGATCTGGTTCTGCCGGGCCACCGTCTGGACCGCGCCCTCGACGGCGTTGTCGTCGATCTTCAGGCCCGAGGCCTGCGCGGCCTGTAGCTGCGCCTTGTCGCTGATCATGCGCTCGATCAGTTGCGGCAGCAGCTCGTTGCGCGGCGGCACGGCGGTGCCTTGCTGCTTGAGCATCTGCTCGGTGCGCAGCAGCTTGGCGCGCACTTCGTTGTTGGTGATCGGCTCGGAATTGACGACCACCACGATGAAGTCGGCCTGGCGCGGGGCGCCTGCGCGCGGTGCCGTGCTGGCAGCTGGCGGAGCGGGCAGCACCAGGCGCGGCGTGGCGGAGGGCGGGGCGATCTGAGCCTGCACGGCGCCCAGGGGCAGCGCCAGCAAAAGCACCAGCGCGGCGGACAGCGGCCGGACAGGGGGGAAGCGGTGTTTAGTCATAAGTGGTAAAGCGGCTGGGGGGGCTGATTTTGTCACGCAGGTTCTGGTAGCGTGGCACGTTGCTCTTGAGCGTTTCGAGCGGGCTGGAGCCGATGCGCGAAAAACCCACCATTTCAAGCTGGAACAAGATGCGCGTGTTGGACGTCACCGTGCTGTTTTGCGAACGCTGCAGCACGACGCGGCCAATCCAGCAGCAGCCATCGTATTCAATGCCGACCACCGCATCGACCAGCTTTTTCTCCAGCGTGCTGTAGTTCAGCCGGCCCACGCTGTAGTAGCGCCCGCCGCCCTGGCCGCGTCCGGCGCCCAGGTCCTGGCCCTTGTCGCCCCACAGGTCGTTGATCGGCCACTGCCAGCCGACGTCGATCTGCTGGCTGATGTTGCGCTGGCGGCGAAAGGCGGCGCTGACGGTGCGGTAGTTGCCCGGGTTGTAGCGCACGCCGATGGACGCCAGTTCCGATTCCTTGATCTTGGGGTTGTACTGGACGGTGCTGTCGAAGGTCCACTGCGGCACCCAGTTGACCGAAGCGCCCACCAGCAGATCGCTGACGCGGTCGGTGACCGGCAGCGCGCCGGGAACGGGCGTGGTGCCAATGGCCGGCAGGCTGACGCGCTGGTCGTCAAAGCGCAGGCGCTGCGCCACGCCCAGGCGCACCGCCTCGGCGCCGGTGGCCGGGTCGAGCAGCCGCGAGGTCAGGCCCAGCGTGAGCAGGTTGGCGTCCGAGATGCGGTCGTTGCCGACAAAGGCGTTCTCGGTGAAGACAGTGGCGAAGTTGAAGCTGTTGGCGCCCGAGTCGTAATTGGGCAGAAAGCTTTGGTCGCGGTAAGGCGTTCGCACATAAAAGGCGCGCGGCTCCAGCGTCTGGGTGAAGCTGCGGCCGAAATAGCTGGCGTCGCGCTCGAACGTCAGGCCGCTGTCCAGGCTGAAGGTCGGCACGACGCGCGAGGCCGACGTGGCGCCGTTGGCCAGCGGCGACTCCAGCTGGTAGCTGGTCGCATGCAGCTGCACCTTGGGCGTGACGTAGCCCCACGGCGCTAGCCACGGGCGGCTGACCTGCAGCCGGGTAAAGGCCCGGTTGCCGTTGGGCTGCTTGGTCAGGTTCTGGTCGGCTGAAAATCGGGTGAAATCGGCTTGGGCCGACCAGTCAAAGCCGCTGCCCAAGCCCAGCAGCGGCGCATCGAAACGGGTGTAGGCGGCGGTCAGCTGCGGCAGGCGGTCATACGGCGGGATGATCGGCGAGTTGACATCCTGCAGCGTCTGCCACTTCAGCGCGCGCACCGACGAGGAAAAAAAACCTTTGCTCCAGCTCAGCGATGCGTCCTGCGTCAGCAGCCGCTGCGTGACCTGGCCGGTGGCGACCGGAAAGTCACGCCAGTAGTCGTTGTCGCTGACCTTGTTCAAATTGAGGTTCAGCCCCACGCCGCCGATGGACGGCACGCCGGTGTCGATGGCGCCGAGGTGCTGCAGCGAATACGACCAGCGGTCGCGCCCGCGCAGCTTGTCGCCGGGCAAGACATTGGCGCGCAGCTGGCCGCTGTAGGTCGGCTCCAGGTAACGGAACTCGCCGGCCAGGTCGACGCCGCGCTTGGTCATGATGGCGGGCGAGAAGGTCGCATCCCGGTTGGGCGCGATGTCGAAGTAATACGGCTGGCGGACTTCAAAGCCGTTGAGCGAATCCAGGCCCAGCGTCGGCGGCAAGAAGCCCGATTTGCGCTTGTCGCTGAGCGGAAAGCTGACCTTGGGAAACGCCAGGATCGGCACCTGCTTGAAGCGCACGACCGCGCCGGTGGCCACGCCAACCTCGCGGTCCAGGTCGAAGTCGACCCGCGTCGCGGTCATTTCCCAGGCCGGCTTCCAGCTTTCCTCGTTACCCCGTTCGCAGGTGGTGTAGCTGGCGCGGTGCGCGCTGAAGTGCTTGTCGTCGATGAAATCGACCCGCTCGGCCTGGCCGTTGCCGCCGTTTTGCAGGAAGCGGTAGCGCGGCGTGGTGAAAAAACCCTCGAAACGGTCAAGCTTGAGCTGCAGTTCCGGGCCTTCAAAGCGGTTGCCGGCATTGTTGATGCGCACATTGCCCGTGCTTTTTAACTGGTCGTCGGGCTGGTAATACTCGATGCGGTCGGCGCGCATTGAGGTGGCGCCTCGGCGCAATTCCGCATTGCCCTCGATCACCGTTTCTAGGTCCGGGCGGCCCGAAATCGTGTCGCCGAAGACGAAGGTCGGCCCCTCGTCCCCGGGCGCCTTCGAAACACCCTCGGCCAGCAGCGGCGAGCTTTTGAGCGCCAGGGGCGCGGACGGCACGGCGCCGTCGGCCGCCACGGCAGGCGCCTGCGCATGGCCAGGTCCGGCCGCGCCCAAGCCGAGCGTGGCGAGCATTGCCAGCCGGGAGACCGCATGGGCCACCGGGGAAAGAATAAAGAAGGAGCGGGATGCGTGGCGCATCGTTTGTATGAGATAAACCCGTTTGTAAAATCAGGCTTGATTATCCATGACCCTCCTGCCCCGGCCCGCGCCGGGCTGCCGCACCGACCAAGGGCTTTGAAAACATGACCGCTTCCCCTCCCCCCGACTGGCTTGACCCCGCGCGCGCCAGCGCCTTCGCCCAATGGCTCGCCGCCGTGGCGCCAGAGCACGGTTTGCGGCCAGAGACCGTCCGGCTGGCTTCGGCCGATGCCAGCTTTCGCCGCTATTTCAGGGTCGATGCCGCCAGCGGCAGCCAGAGTTTCATCATCATGGACGCGCCCCCGGCCCAGGAAGACTGCGCGCCTTTCGCCAAGGTGGCCGGCCTGATGCAGGGCGCCGGCCTGAAGGCGCCGCGCGTGCTGGCCTGGGATGCGCCGCTGGGCTTCATGCTGCTGAGCGACCTGGGCGCACCAACCATGATGGACGTGATCGCGCCGCCCGCCGCCGTCGATGCCAGGCTAGAGGCCACCACGGCGCACTTCGACCTCTACATGCAGGCGGTGGACGTGCTGGTGCAGTGGCAGCTCGCGTCCAAACCCGGCGTGCTGCCGCCTTACGACGACGCGCTGCTGTCGCGCGAGCTGGCGCTGTTCCCGGAGTGGTATGTCGGCCGGCATCGCGACTTTCAACTGGATGCCAACCTGATGGGCCGGCTGGACCCGCTGTTTGCGCAGATCAAGGCCAGCAACCTGAATTCGCTGGACGGCGCGCGCGTTTATGTTCACCGCGACTTCATGCCGCGCAACCTGATGGTTGACCAGAACGGCGACCTCGGCGTGCTCGACTTCCAGGACGCGGTGTACGGCCCCATCACCTACGACATCGCCAGCCTGATGCGCGACGCCTTTCTGAGCTGGGAAGAGGAGTTCGTGCTCGACATCACCGTGCGCTACTGGCAAAAGGCGCGCAAGGCGGGTTTGCCGGTGGGCGACGATTTCGGCGAGTTCTACCGGGCGGTTGAATGGATGGGCCTGCAGCGCCACCTCAAGGTGCTGGGCATCTTTGCGCGCCTCACGCTGCGCGACGGCAAGCCAAAATACCTGGCGGACACGCCGCGCTTCATCAAATATGCCCGTGCCACCTGCGCTAGATACCGCCAGCTCGGCCCGCTGATGGTGCTGCTCGACGAGATCGAAGGCAATGAAACCCGCGTGGGGTACACATTTTGATGCCAAATCGGTATTTTGCGCATGCTGGACCGGCGCGAGCAGCTATTGATTTTATAGTTCAGCCAGTTTCTTCCCGACCGGCGCAAACGCCGTGAGCGCGCGTTTTTATGCCGACGTGGCGCTCGTCACTGGCACTTCCATCAGCCTGCCCGAGCAGACCGCCCGCCACGTGCAGGTGCTGCGCCTGCAACCCAGTGAACACATCACGCTGTTCAACGGCAGGGGCGAGTTGGAGGGCGAATTCGACGCCACCGTCGAGCGCATGGGCCGCAGCGATGTCGAGGTCACCCTCGGCGCGTACACCGCCACGGCGCGCGAGGCGGCGCGCCCCATCCACCTGGTCGTCAGCATGCCGGCCAACGACCGCATGGACTGGCTGATCGAAAAAGCCACCGAACTGGGCGCTGCCAGCATCCAGCCGGTGATGAGCGAGCGCAGCGTGCTGCGCCTGAAGGCCGAGCGCGCCGACAAAAAGGTTGCCCACTGGCGCGGCATTGCCATCGCCTCCAGCGAACAATGCGGCCGCAACCGCGTGCCGCTGATTCACGACGTCGCCACGCTTTCCGACTGGCTGAAAAAAGCCGCCCTTTTGCCCGTTGACGCCGGCACGCGCCTGCTGCTGTCGCTGCAGGACGGCACGCGGCCGCTGAACCAGGCCGTTGCCGGCACCGGCGCCTTGACCTTTTTGAGCGGCCCCGAAGGCGGCCTGAGCCCGGCCGAGGAAGCCGCCGCCATCGCCTGCGGCTTTGGCCCCGTCACGCTCGGGCCGCGCATATTGCGCGCCGAGACCGCGCCGCTGGCCTGTTTGTCGCTGCTCACGCTGACATCAGGCGGCGCATGAACCGCAACCTCTGGCTGCTGACCATCTGCCAAGGCTTGTTCCTGACCAACAACGTCACCTTCATCGCCATCAACGGCCTGGTCGGCCTGAACCTGGCGCCGCTGGGCTGGATGGCGACACTGCCGGTGATGGCCTATGTGGTCGGCGGCGCGCTGTCCACCGGGCTGGTGGCGCAGACCCAGCGCCGCTTTGGCCGCAAGACCTCGTTCCAGCTCGGGCTGGCCGTGGCCGTGCTGTCTGCCCTGCTGTGCTGCTACGCGGCCTACAGCCGGAATTTCTGGCTGCTGGTGACGGCGACGCTGGTGGCCGGCTACTACAACGCCAATGCGCAGCTCTACCGCTTCGCCGCCGCCGAACTGGCCCTACCGGCGTTTCGCGAAAAGGCGATTTCGCTGGTGATGGCCGGCGGCCTGCTGGGCGCGGTGGCCGGGCCGAACCTGGCCTCAAGCACGCGCAGCATGACCGCCGTGCCGTTTGCTGGCGCCTACCTGGCGCTGGCGGGCGTGGCGCTGCTGGCGATGGCCTTGCTCGCCTTCATCCACTTTCCGCCGCCGCCGCCAAAAACCGCCAGCAGCGGCGGCCGGCCGCTGCGCGAGATCATGCGCCAGCCGGTCTTCATCGTCGCAGCAAGCGCCGGTGCGCTGGGCTATGGCGTGATGAACCTCTTGATGGCCGCCACGCCGATTGCCATGCAGGTCTGCGGTTTGCCGTTTTCCGATGTGGCGTGGGTGCTGGAATGGCATGTGATCGGCATGTTCGCGCCCGGCTTTTTCACCGGCCACCTGATCAAGCGCTTTGGTACGCTGACCGTCATGGCGTGCGGGCTGGCGCTGAACGTCGCCTGCGTGCTAATTGCCCTGTCGGGCGTCGAGTTCAGGCAGTTTTTGCTGGCGCTGTTTTTGCTCGGCCTGGGCTGGAATTTCCTGTTCACCGGCGCCACCACGCTGGCGCTGACCGCGTACCGGCCGGAAGAAAAGGACAAGGCCCAGGGCGCGCTCAATTTTTGCGTGTTCGCGGTGCTGGCGCTGTCGTCGCTGGCCTCGGGCGTGCTGGTGACCACGCAGGGCTGGGCGCTGCTCAACCTGGGTTCGCTGCTGCCCCTTAGCCTGACCGCGCTGGCGCTGGGCTGGCTGGGGCTGCAGCAGCGCAGGCTGCGCAAGGCTTGAAAAAGCAGGCAGAAGACTAGCGCTTCTTTTTTGATAGCTGCCTGCGCACGGCAGACATCCGGGAAAAGCCTTTTTGACTTAAAAAAACGAGGTTCAGCCCGGAACCCGCGCGATCACCTGCGCCACCGCCGCCGTCAGCTTTCGGGCATACGGCACATGCAGGAATTCGTTGGGCCCGTGCGCGTTGCTCTTGGGGCCCAGCACGCCGCAAACCATCATCTGCGCCTTGGGAAAACCCTGGCTGAGCAGGCTCATCAACGGAATCGTTCCGCCCTGGCCAATCGTTCCGCAGGGCGCGCCGAAGAAGTTCTGCGATGCATCGTTCAGGGCGCTTTCAAACCACGGCGCCGTGCTCGGCGCGTTCCAGCCGGTGGCGCCGCCGCCGCCTTCAAACGTGACCTTGGCCTGGTAGGGCGCATTGTCTTCGAGCAGCTTTTTCAGTTCCTGCACCGCCACGCTGGCATCGATCAGCGGCGGAAAACGCAACGACAGCTTGAAGGCGGTGTAGGGCCGCAGCACATTGCCCGCATCGCGAAACGACGGAAAGCCCTCGGCGCCGGTCACGCTGAGCGTCGGCCGCCAGGTGCGGTTGAGCAGCGCCTCCAGTGGGTCGGTGGTGGTGGGCAGCGTGAAATTAGTCGAGCCTTCGCAGTCGTAATGCGCCCACGGAAAGCGCTTGTACAGCTCGTCGCCCAGAATGGCGGCCGTCGCCCGCGCCTGCGCCAGCCGGTCGGCCGGGACTTCGCAATGAAAGCTTGGCGGCAGCAGCCGGCCGGTGGCGCTGTCTTCGAGCCGGTCGAGCACTTGGCGCATGATGCGAAAGCTCGACGGCACCAGGCCGCTGGCGTCGCCCGAATGCACGCCTTCGGTCAGCACCTCGACCTTGAGCACGCCGGCCGCGTTGCCGCGCAGGCTGGTGGTCAGCCAGAGCTGGTCGTAGTTGCCCGCGCCCGAGTCCAGGCAGACCACCAGCGCGACCTCGCCGAGCCGCTCGCGCAGCGCATCGACGTAGGGCAGCAGGTCGTAGGAGCCGCTTTCCTCGCAGGTTTCGATCAGTCCGACGATGCGCGGATGCTCGATGTTCTGGCTTTTTAGCGCCTGCACGGCGGCGATGCTGGCATAGACCGCATAGCCGTCGTCGGCGCCGCCGCGTCCGTAGAGCTTGCCGTCTTCATACTTCGGCGTCCACGGGCCGAGGTCATTGCGCCAGCCGGTGAACTCGGGCTGCTTGTCGAGGTGGCCGTACATCAGCACGGTCTGCGTCGAGCCGGCGCGCGTCGCGGGGATTTCAAAGAACAGCACCGGCGTGCGGCCTTCAAGCTGGACGATTTCCAGCGTCAAGCCCTCGACCTTCTGCGCCTCGACCCAGGTGGCGGCATTGCGCATGACGGTGTCGATGAAGCCGTGCTGCGCCCAGTCGGGGTCGAAGGTCGGCGATTTGGCGGGAATGGCGATGTAGTCGGTCAATTGCTTGACGATGTCGCCGTCCCACTGGGCGGTGACTTGGGAAAGCATCTGGGCGGCGTCAAGGATGGCGGCAGGGATTTCGCGGTGCAGGGGGGCGTTCATGGCGGACTCCGAAAGTGGAAATGGGGGTGCTTTGGGCAAGATGGCTACTTTACGCCGCTGTCAATAACCCCACCCGGTTTGTCAGCAGGTCTCAAACCTGCACCACGTTCCACACCGTGCCATGGTTCACCTTCGCATAGGCACGGATCAGCTGGTTGCGAAAGGCGACGATCTGCGGCAGGCCGGGCGCGCGTGCGGCCAGTGCTTTATCCAGCTTGGCAAGTTGACTCAAGGCTTCGCCGATGATTTCAAACTTGCGCTCGACCGCTGAATGCACCAGCGGCGTGGCGGCATATGCAGCGGCATCCAAGCCCGCCACAAAATTCTGTATCGCCAAGGCCGCTTCGCGCACGTCCCGCAAATAGGCACGCGGATCATGCTGCATAAACCAGTTCCCGATGTCGGTTGATGCCGGCCAGCACATAGGGGTTGCGCACGGCGGCCGGTTCCACCAAATCAACACCACGACCCAGCAACTGCTCCAGCGCGGCCTTGGCGCCGAAATATTCATCCAGCCCGGCATGCGCGTCGGGTGCGAATTCCACCAGGAAATCGGCATCGCTGCTGGCGGGGTGAAAATCGTCGGCACGTGCGGCGGAGCCAAACACATCCAGGCGGCTGATGCGGTAGCGCCGGCAGATGGCTGCAATGCCGGTACGGTGTTGGGAAATCAGCGGGTGCATGAGCTTCTTTCGGGACGTTTCCAAATTTACTGCGAACCCGCCGAATAATCCGCCATCGCCTCGCCCAGCCGCACCGCCCGGCCCGGCGCCCAGTCGGGATTGAACTGAAGCGGCCCCTTGGGAAACAGCAGCACGACGGTCGAACCCAGCAAGAAGCGGCCCATTTCCTCGCCCTGCTTCAGAAAAATCTCGGGCTGCCCAGGCGACGCCGGGTAGCGCCATTCGCGCACGACCTTGCCACGCGGCGGATTCACCACGCCGTGCCAGACCGTGGCCATGCTGCCGACAATCGTCGCGCCGACCAGCGCCAGCACGAACGGCCCGCGCGCCGACTCGAACACGCAGACCACGCGCTCGTTGCGCGCGAACAGCCCCGGCACGCCGCGCGCCGTGACCGGGTTGACCGAAAACAGGTCGCCCGGAACGTAAATCATCCGCGTCAGGCGCCCGCCCGCCGGCATGTGGATGCGGTGGTAGTCCTTGGGGCTGAGGTAGATCGTGGCGAAATGGCCGTTCAGGTATTGCGCGGCCAGCGCCGCGTCGCCGCCGACCATGGCCGTGGTCGAATAGTGGTGGCCCTTGGCCTGGATCAGCTGGTCATGCGCGATGGCGCCAAACTGGCTGATCGCGCCATCGACCGGGCAGACCAGGTCGGCCGGGGCCAGCGGCCGGGTGCCGGGCTTGAGGGCGCGGGTGAAGAAATCGTTGAAGGTCAGGTAGCTGGCGATGTTGGCGTCCAGCGCCTCGTCCATGTTGACGCGGTATTTGGCAACGAAGCGGCGGATGATTTCGGTGGTCACCCAGCCGCGTTCGCGCGAGGCAACAAAACCGGCAAACCGGGTGAGCGCCTGCTTGGGCAGCAGGTATTGGGGCAAAACGGCAAGACGGTCGGACACAGGCGCTGACGGAAGTGAAGGAAAGAATCATTCTATAGAGCCACACACGGCAACGCCGTGCGGGTGTTTGTCCTGACGGGCGCCGCCGCCTTCAATGCGTCGGGTAGCCGGCCTCGGTCAGCGCATCGGCCACGGTTTGCCGGTCTTGCGCGGTCTCGACGGTGACTTTTTTAGCCGGCAGGTCGATGCTGATCATGGCGTCGGCGTCGAGCTGCTGGAGGGCCTTGGTGATGACGCCGGCGCAGTGGCCGCAGCTCATGTCGGGGACGTTGAATTCCATGGGGTTTCCTTGAGGGATTAAAAGTTGAAAGAACAGGGGTGAGCCGGTATGAAAGCGTCGCATCGCACTTGAGCAACTTTTCCATTTCGCGGACATCGACATTGTCCTGAACCATCTGCATCAGCTGTACGATGATGGACGAGTGCGGGTTCAGTTGCACTGACTGACGCTGCTGGCGCGGTGCGGTGCGGTGCAAAGATTGCCGAAAAAACTCATCACACCAAGCTCGGCACACACCTCAAACTCCTGCCAGTCTGCGGCATTGTTAACCACCACGCCAAGCAAATGCTCTGCTTGGCCAGCAAGGCGGACCATCTGGGCCAGATCGGGATTCCCAAACTCAGCCTCGACATGCGTCATGAGTGAAAGCAACCCGTCATCTCGCGCCAGCGCTGCCCGATCCGGATTGCGCAGCGCCAGGCCAAAACCCTGTGCGTTCAATGCCATGACCCGAGCCAGGCCGCCGGCGCTCAGCACATCAGCCTGATCAAAAATCAGCACGACGCTTTCAGGAATCAAGCCGTTCAGGATAGTGGCCGGCAGCGCCGAAGTACCAACTTCAATGAAGAACGGACGCGATGTGGGTTTCTTCTGAACGCGTGCGATCGGGGCCAGAAGCCGGGCAAGGGCGTCCTGGGAAAGCGCCGGGGCGTTGTCAGTCACTGCGTTGCCACGCCAGCTTGTAGCCTCGGATATGCTGCCTGCCATCGAGCAAAGGCACGCGGTAAAGATAATTTCCCGGTTTCATCAAGCAAATCGGTTCGGTGGTGCTGGAGCGTGACGTTTTAATCAAGCGAATCCGAGCCCGCCCTGCGCTTTTGCTGTTGCTGTTGCTGTTGCTGCGCGAAGTGGCAGCAACACTGAATAAAAAATTGAACTGCTCGGTGGCCAGGAGCCCACGGGTTAAAAAGTTTCCCAGTCCTGATTCGAGCGTCCACCCGATTTGGCCAGTATTGGCAAGGCGAGATCGTTAAGCTTGGGCTTGATAATTCTGCTGAGCGCAGGAGGCGCAATCCGTGGCCCATGCTGCCTGGAGTTTTGCTGTAGCTCCGTGTCACCGCGCAACTGGAACGTAGCGACCGACTCGGCCAGGATGCCGGCTTGCTCACGCAGGCTTTGCGCCGCAGCGGCAGCTTGCTCGACCAAGGCAGCATTTTGCTGCGTCATCTGATCGAGTTCGGCTACCGAGTCGTTCACATTGACGAGGCCTGTGGTCTGCTCGGCCGTGGCCACGCTGATTTCACCAATGATGTCCGCCACACGTTGCACTCCGGCAACAATGTCCTGCATGGCTTTGCCGGCACTCTGCACCAGTTCGGTTCCACTTTTCACCTTGTCGCTGGAGATATTGATCAGCATCTTGATCTCCTTGGCGGCATCGGCGCTGCGCTGGGCCAGAGAACGCACTTCAGACGCCACCACGGCAAAGCCCCGGCCCTGCTCGCCTGCGCGCGCTGCCTCAACAGCCGCATTGAGCGCCAGGATATTGGTTTGAAATGCAATGCCGTCGATCACGCCAATGATTTCGAAAATCTTGCGCGAGGCTACGTTGATATCGTCCATGTTCGTGACTACCTGCGACACGATGCCACCGCCTCGGTGGGCTGCGCCGGAAGTGTCCTGGGCCAACTGACTGGCTTGGCGCGCTGAGTCAGCTGTCTGGCGCACGGTGCTGGTGAGTTCCTCCATGGCGCTGGCCGCTTGCTGCAAGTTCGAGGCGGTGTGTTCCGTGCGCGTGCTCAGGTCCTGATTGCCTGAGGCGATTTCCCCCGATGCGGTGGCGATGGAATCGACCGCCAGGCGGATTTTACCTACCGTCATATTGAGCTGGTCGGCAGTCTTCACGACCGCTGCACGAAGCGAATTTTCATGGCCCGCCTGGGCTGTGAGCGTGTGCGCCGAAAGGTCGCCTTCGGCAATGCTTTGCACCATTTCGCGCAAAGCCGAGGGCTCATCGCCCAGGTCGCGCCACACCGACACAAAAATGATTCTTGACGCGATGGCCAGCACCGCCAGCACCAGGGCTCCCGTGAGCAAGCCCACCCAGACGCCGCGTTCTACCCCACGGGCTGCGGCATCCTGTGAAGCGGCAACGGCCTCGATGGCTTGCTTTTTTTGTTCCGCCACTTGCTGCTCAAGGGCGCTAAGCGCAGTTTGCATGCGCTGTACCTGATCGCCCATGTCACCCTTGCTGAGCATGGCCTGCGTGGCTCCCAGCGCGGGTTGCTGGTAGGCATCGAATGCGGCTAAAAGACGCGTGGCTACTTCAGCCTTGCCGTCGATTTTTTGCATCTCGCCCAGCACTTCCTTGGTGGCGGTGGCCACTTGCGCAACCTCCTTGAGCTTGGATTCGTCGCCTTCGGCCGCCGCCGATTGCAGTGTCAGCTTGAATTGCTCGGCACCGCGGTCAACCTTGTCCACGTGTTCGAGATAGGGATAGTCCACCGCGCGCAAGTTCTCCAGCACCGCCGAGGTATTTTTTCCAATTACAAAACTGACAGCGATGCCGATAATAAAAACTGCAGCGGCGCTGACGGGCAGCAATATTATTTTTGATTTGAAATTCATAGCGGGTCCAATGCGTAAACTCGGGCGAGGAACGGGCTTTCGCCTGTTCCTTTGGCGAAGGTGTTCAATCCACCGAGTGGATCACCTTCACGCTGCCGTCCACCGCCGCCTTGGACACATAGCCAATGGCCTTGGGATCGGCCACCACGGCTTTTTTCACGGCAGCCGAGTCCGCGACTTCCTTGGGAGCCTGGCCCTTGCCCGAAAACACCAGACGCGACCAAGTCGACTTGACTTGCGCCATGTCGCGGCCTGTAGCCTGCTTGTAGAACTCAGCGCGTATGGGTGCGGACTCTGCTTGGTCAATCGGGGTGGCCGCTTGGCTCTTGCCAAGAAAAACGTCCGCCACCTGGTCCTTGGTCAGCGCAGCGGCTGCCGGGTTGCCGATGACGACGATGTCACCCGCCTGCGCGCTGGTGGCCATGCCGACCAGCAGCATGATCTGAAGAAATTTGTTTTTCATGTTTTTGAGCTTTTTAGAAAACAAAGTCGGCAACCATGCTGAACACATTCACCTTGGGGAAGGCGCGGGGATCGGCAGTGAACGGCCCGACAGTCGGGGCAATGAAATTGAAACCAGGACTGGTTTTTTCGAACTGAGCCTTGATGGCTACGTTTTTATAGGCATCCCAGCGCAGGCCGACGGCACTGGTTTCGGCTGTAATTTTTTTGTTGATTAGCGTAGTCTTAGGTTTACTTTGGCTGAACGTCGCATACGGCATCCAGGGGCCAAAACGATAGCCTGCCGTGATGTAGCCGGAGTTGCTGTCAAAAGCGCCGTCATAAGGCTGCCCCTTGAATTTGCGCATAAGGTACTCAGCCATCACCAAGAGGCTGCCGTTGTCATACTGAACGCCTGCGCCGGTAAAGGTGTCGTTGAGATCGTTCAGCTTCAAATTTGCATTGGTGAGTCCGCTATTTTTGCTTTGAACCTGTCCGAGACGGAACAGCCAGTTACCGTTTTCAGCCAACAAATTGACCGCTTTCAGTTTTGGCAACTTGGCGTCTAATTCCTGGCCAAAGGCATAGACGGTGACGTCTGATTTTCCTGCCGAGACCTGCAAGGTCAGATTGGTACCTGCCACTGTGGTTCGCATCTGCGCTTGAGCGCCATCAAAAGCAGTCGGGAAGTACAAGGCATACGCCTCAATGGGGGCACGAAGCCAGTGCGATGAATAACCCACGTTCAGCGAATCGGACACCATGAAAGCTGGCATCACCATGCGGCCCACGCGCAGGTCCAGCCATGGCGTCACGGCAGCCTGGCCATACAGCCACTCCACGCGAGGCTGTTCCTTGCCGTCAACGCGGCTAAGGATCACCTGTGCCACGCCAGAAAAGGTGCTGTTCAGTTTGGTGTTGAGCTGCAGGCCCAGACGCGAATCGACGCCAAAATCGACCGACTTGTCGGCGCCCTTGTCTTGACGAATGGAGCTACGAAACTGCGCATCGTCATTGTTGGTGACGACACCGCCCAGCGTGCCAAAACCGCTGAACTTGAATTCGGGAGTATCTTGCGCGAAAGCGGCTTGGCCCAGCAAACTGCACACGGCAGCAGCGCCTGCCAAGGCATGGAATTTAAATTTCAATTTATTCGTCCTGTAAAAAGTGGATATGCCGATGGATAACAAGGAAATGGTTACCTTTCCCGCTTTACTCGGCCCGCCGATGAGCGCTCTATCAGCTAGGTGTAGTTGTAATAGTAAATACAATTATTTACTTACACTTTCAAATATTAATATAAAACACATTTTTTATTAAAAATAACGACAAATTCATCAATTCCAGAAGAAAACTGTCGTAAAAGCGAGAAATGATCTGCATGGGCAATGGCCGCACGACTGACCGGCCCTTAAAAAACGTATCCCTTGCTGAGTGATTCAGACAAAAAAACCGGAATGACAAAAACATCAAGAGCGCGCGACACGCTCGAACGTCGCCGCTAATGAGGGCTGGCTTTACTTGGCCGTGTTCATCGACCTCTTCAACCGCTAGGTGGTGGCTGGTCGCTACGCGAGGACATGACGTCAAACCTCGTCATCTACGCACCACGCATGGCCTGGTTCAGGCGCCACCTGGACAAGCAAGCCGGGTGCTGTGCCACAACGATAGTAAAAATATCAATGCCAGTTTTTTCTGGGCGGTCTGACTTACACAGCGATAGGCCAACTGGGGTTGGTCCTGCGAATTGCGCCTGGGTGGCTTAACGCCCACTCGGGCGCCACGGTGCGTTTTGGATGCGAGACTGGCAGCGCTGACGAGGCGCGGTTTTTTTGTCAGTGACAACGGGGCGGGCTTTGACATGAAAACCGCCGCCAACTTGTTTGGCGCTTTCCAGCGCTTTCACTCGCAAGACGAGTTTCCCGGCACGGGGGTTAGGCGAAAAACGATGGTCTGCCCGGTTCCAAAGCGTCAGTCTGAACCTTCCCACCGTGGCAAAGTCAACGGGGTTGGTGCAAATCATGAAGTCCATCAGGGTTAATGTCAGCCAGCACTTGACCCTGCCATCATAGGAAGGTTCAAACTCGCGCCATCGCCCCATCTTCAGGAGACACGCATGAGCGTCAGCCACACCCTGCCAGCCCCGCTGGCCCCCGCATCCGCCTTGAAGGAATGGCGCTTCCCCGTGGAAGGCATGACCTGCGGCTCGTGCGTAGCCCGGGTCGAAAAAGCCCTGGCCGCCACGCCGGGCGTTGAGGAAGCCAATGTCAATTTCGCCACCGAGCAAGCCAGTGTCAAGGCCGGACCGGGCGTCACGCTGGACATGCTCAAGGCCGCCGTGGAAAAAGCCGGCTATGCCGTGGGCGGCACCGCCAACAGCGCCGAGGGCGAGCAGTCGCTGCGGCTGAAGATTGGCGACATGACCTGCGCGTCCTGCGTCGCGCGCGTGGAAAAGGCGCTCAAACAGGTGCCCGGCGTGCTGTCGGCCGAGGTCAACCTGGCAACGGAGACCGCCGAAGTCACCGTGGCGAGTGGCGCGGCCGCCCTGCCCCAACTCATCGCGGCGGTGGAAAAGGCCGGCTACCGGGCAGAAGCGATTCCCGATGCCGCCGCGGGCGCCCGCCCGGCAGCAACGGCCGGCGCCCCTTGGTGGCCGATTGCCGTGGCCGCCGCGCTGTCGGCGCCGCTGGCGCTGCCGATGGTCGGCATGCTGTTTGGCCAGTCCTGGATGCTCGATGGCTGGATTCAGTGGCTGCTCGCCACGCCGGTGCAGTTCTGGCTCGGCGCGCGCTTCTACAAGGCCGGCTGGAAAGCCGTTCGGGCTGGCGCCGGCAACATGGATTTGCTGGTGGCGGTGGGCACGTCGGCGGCCTACGGGCTGAGCGTTTACCTGCTGCTGCGCCACGGCGATCACGGCATG
The DNA here is from genome assembly GCF_049895905.1 of Polaromonas sp. DSP2-3-2b2. Lineage (NCBI taxonomy): Bacteria > Pseudomonadati > Pseudomonadota > Betaproteobacteria > Burkholderiales > Comamonadaceae > Polaromonas > Polaromonas sp. DSP2-3-2b2. The sequence goes on from NZ_JAFCTH010000010.1 coordinate 94,201, forward strand.
CCGCATCTTTACTTTGAAGCCTCGGCCGTCGTCATCACGCTGGTGCTGCTGGGCAAATGGCTGGAAGCGCGCGCCAAGCGCCAGACCACCGAAGCCATCCGGGCGCTCAATGCGCTGCGGCCCGAAACCGCACGGCTCCGGCGCGGCGGCGTGGACCGGGACGTGTCCATCAGCGAAGTTCAGGTGGGCGACCTGGTGGTCGTGCGGCCGGGCGAACGCATCGCGGTCGATGGCGAAATTATTGAAGGCGCGACCGAGGTCGATGAATCGCTGATCACCGGCGAAAGCCTGCCGGTCAACAAGCATGCCGGCGACCACGTGACCGGCGGCGCAGTCAACGCCGAAGGGCTGATCTTGGTGCGCACCACCGCCATCGGCGCCGAATCAACGCTGGCGCGCATCGTTCGCATGGTCGAGTCGGCGCAGGCCAAAAAAGCGCCGATACAGCGGCTGGTCGATCAGGTCAGCGCGGTGTTTGTGCCGGTAGTCATCGGCATCGCCGCTGTCACGCTGCTGGGCTGGGGTTTGGCGACCGGCAACTGGGAAACCGCCATCCTCAACGCGGTGGCGGTGCTGGTGATTGCCTGCCCGTGCGCGCTGGGGCTGGCCACGCCGACCGCCATCATGGCCGGCACCGGCGTGGCGGCAAAGCACGGCATTCTGATCAAGGATGCCGAAGCGCTGGAAGTGGCGCACCAGGTCAAGATCGTCGCCTTCGACAAGACCGGCACGCTGACCGAAGGCAAGCCCGAACTGGTCGCGCTGGAGCCCGCCGATATTTCGCGCGATCAGGCGCTGGCCTGGGCCGCCGCCATCCAGTCGGGCAGCGAGCATCCGCTGGCTAAGGCGGTCACGCAACTGGCGGTGAAGGATCAGGTTGCCGTGCCGGCCGCATCGCAAGTGCGCGCGGTAGCCGGGCGCGGCATGTCGGCCGTGGTCGAGGGCCATGAACTGCGCCTGGGCAGCCCGCGCTTCATGCAGGAATTGAACGTCGACTTGGACCCGTTTGCGGCCCGCGCGACCGCGCTGGAAGCCGAAGGCCGCACGGTGTCGTGGCTGGCCGATGTGACTGGCGCGCCGCAGCTGCTCGCGCTGCTGGCCTTTGGCGACACGGTCAAGGCCAGCGCCGCCCAGGCCGTCGCCAGCCTGCACGCGCTTGGCATCCAGACCGCGCTGGTGACCGGCGACAACCGGGGCAGCGCCGAGGCGGTGGCGAAGCAGCTTGGCATCGACATCGTGCATTTCCAGGTGCTGCCCGAAAACAAGGCAGCCATCGTGGGGCAGCTGAAAGACAAGCTGACCCAGGACGGCGGCCGCGTGGCGATGGTCGGCGACGGCATCAACGACGCGCCCGCGCTGGCGGCCGCCGATGTGGGCATTGCCATGTCCACCGGCACCGACGTGGCGATGCAGGCGGCCGGCATCACCTTGATGCGCGGCGACCCGGCGCTGGTCGCCGACGCCATCGACATCTCGCGCCGTACCTACGCCAAGATCCGGCAAAACCTGTTCTGGGCGTTTTTCTACAACGTGATCGGCATTCCGCTGGCCGCTTTCGGCCTGCTCAGCCCGGTGATTGCCGGCGCGGCCATGGCCTTCAGCAGCTTCAGCGTGGTGATGAACGCGCTGCTGCTGCGCCGCTGGAAAGGAAGCTCGAAATGACCGCCCCTGTGCTCGACAGCGGCCCGTTCAACATCGGCCAAGCCGCCAGCCAATCGGGCGTGTCGGCCAAGATGGTTCGCCATTACGAATCGCTCGGCCTGCTGCCGGCCGTGCACCGCACCGACGCCGGCTACCGGCAATATGGCGAGAAGCAAATCCACACCCTGCGCTTCATCCGCCGCGCCCGGCTGCTGGGTTTCAGCATGGCCGAGATTGCCGAACTGCTCAAGCTCTGGCAAAACCAGCAGCGCGCCAGCGCCGACGTCAAACGCATCGCCGAGGCGCATGTCGCCGACCTGGAGCGGCGGATTGCCGAGATGGAAGCGATGCGCCAGACGCTGGCGGAACTGGCGCATTGCTGCGCGGGAAATCATCGGCCGGACTGCCCGATTCTGGCGGAGTTGGCGAGCTAAAGAGGTGTTTTTACTATTCATTTGATAGCTGCTTGCTCTTGTGGATATTGCGCGAAAGGCTTTTTTCATCATAAAAATGGCGTGAAGATCGACTTTATCCCGGTCACCGCGCTCCAGCGCAGTGCTGGGTGCCCCGGAGGGAATCCAGCCTTGAGCTACGGATTGAACTTGTTTGTCGTTTGTACTAACATTCAGGTCATTTCAATTCAAGGTTTCATCCATGACACCCACGATTTCTCCCGCCGCCCACGCATCGCGTTCCGCCCGTCTGGGGCTCAGGGCAACGCCCCGGCAGGAAGCCATCCTGCGCCGCGCCGCCGACGCCGCGCACAAGTCCTTGACCGATTTCATTCTCGACAGCGCCTGCCATGCCGCCGAGCAGACCTTGCTCGATCAACGGCTGTTCATGGTGTCCGGCAGCCAGTACGGCGCGCTGATGGATCTGCTGGACCAGCCGCCCAAAGACAACGCCGGTTTGCGCGACTTGCTTGCCCGCAAAGCGCCCTGGGATGCGGCGTGACGCTGGGCGCGCCCGAGCCGCTGCTGGCCGGGCATCGTCTGGACACGTTTGATTGCGGCAAACCGGCGCTCAATGACTGGCTGATTCGCTACGCCCGGCAAGCCCAGTCCAGCGGGTCCGCCAGAACCTTCGTGGCCGCCGAGGCCGAGCGCGTCGCCGGATTCTTCAGCCTGACGGTGGGCCAGGTGGATACGCTGGAGGCACCGGAGCGCATTCGCAAGGGCATGGGCCAGTACCCGGTGCCGGTCGTGATCCTGGCCCGGCTCGGGGTATCGGTTCAGGACCGGGGGCTGGGCATTGGCATCGGATTGCTGAAGGATGCCATCCGGCGCGCGCTGATGATTTCTGACCAGGCCGGCATCCGCGCCCTGCTCACGCACCCGATGGACGAAGAGGCCGCGCGTTTTTGCAGCCGCTTCGGTTTTGAGCCTTCGCCCTTGCGGGAAGACCAGTTGCTGCTGCTGCTGCTTTTGAAGGATGCGCGGCGGTTGCTGACGGGGTGATGTTCAAGCCATGCTTGGGCCGCTGGATTTATTGATTAAAAGTGGCTTTAGCGCACGGCTGACGGGCGAAATCAGCTATTTATTTAGTAGCGTCAAGGCTTAATTTGAATCTGACCCCGATTTCACCGATTTCAGAACTGCCATGCGAAGCAGCGGCCCGGCGGGCTGAGCGGTCAGCGCTTGTCAGCCGGGCGATGTGTGCGCAACCAGTCTTTCATCGCGTCGTTGACACGCGTCTGCCAGCCACGCCCCGATGCTTTCAGCGCTGCCAGCACCTCCGCATCGAAGCGGATGGTCGTGGGCACCTTGACCGGGCGCTTTTGCGCACCGCGCTCGCCGGGTCGGCGCTTGAGGGTCAGCAGTGCGGCATAGGTCGTGGCGTCAAAAAACTCGCTGGCCGGCTTGGCCGTGGCGAAAAACGCATCATCAAGCTCAAAAGTGTCTGGGTCAGCGGCAATGCCCGCGTTGATTTGGGCGTCTTCTTCGGGCATGGGCATCTCGATGATGCGCCCGGATTTAGTGGTCACTTGCATAACGTTTTACCTCTCTGGAATTGGCCTTGCGCAGGCTGATGATGCGAACAGCCGTTTCGCGCAAGGTGTAAACCAACACATAGAGCCGCGTACTCATCAAGCCAGTGGCCACAAACCGCGTCTCGCCTAGCGCTTGCGGCTGTCCACCTCAATGCTGGCAGTCCACCACTCGAAGCCATCGGCCTCATGAAACCAGACCTGGTGGTTTGCCACATTGGCGGCAAGTTTCTTTGGGTCGTGGTCGTAGCGCATGATTTTATTGTATTAGCAAAAAGCTACCGATCAATAGTTATTTGTTAATACAGTTGCGCTGTTCGGCAGGGTAACTGCCAATAACCAGCCACGCTACAAAATTAATAGCTGCTTGCGCAGAAACGGCAAAGGGGTCAGGTCTTGTAATGATTCATTTGCTTCATGGCAAGACCTGACCAATGATGTTCTTTGGCTCTTGGCGAGAATGTTCAAGCCGTGTGGGCCGCTGGAATTATTAAGCAAAAAATGGCTGTAACGCATGACTGATGGTCGTACGCAGCTATTTATTTAGTAGCATCAAAGCTTAGTTTGAATCTAACCCGCATTCACTATTTGAATTTCTTGCACTTTAGGGCAGTCCATATGTGACATGGTTAATCATCAGTTCAAGCTCGCGATATTTCTCTTGCACAGAACTTCTCATAAAGGTCTTCTGGAGATCTCTTTGAGACCGCAACGGTATCAATCACGCCCCTTGATGCGACCGCAGATGTGCTTCGCATCGCAGCCAAAATGGAGGTATGCACCACATTTACAGGCTCAAACTCAAGTGCTGTTAGCGCGACCGATTTCCCACTAGAAGAATCAATGATGAGCCGGTAGAGTTCTGGAGTCTTGACTGCGAGATTTTGCCAAACGCTGCGCTGGCGGGTTACGTTTGCTCGACGTTGATTCCACAAATTCAGCATGTTCTTATGTGAATAGTGCCCAATAAACCATGTTGCCAGAGCAAGAAAAACCGTCAGCGGCCATCCAACATAAGAGGGTTGCTGGAACGACAGTGACCAAGTCCACGCAATCGCGATGCCAAGTAGCAGCACGCCCCACCCAAATTTACGAGTTGGCTCTGGTGCAGCGAATGCGGGCTCAGCTTCAAGCATTGGAATACTCTCATGCTCGACGCTTACTGAAGTTACGTTCTTAGTTTGCCAAGTCGTGTTCCCAATTGCGATAAGTTCGCTATCGATGCTATAGGACAAGCGAGCGTGTAGAACAAGGTCTTTGAACATTGTGGAATATGAAGAAATAAATGAAACGAACGTAAATTAAGCAACTAAATATTACATTAACACACGATTTAAGATGAGCAACGACTCTGCATCGTTCTTATCAAAACAACGAAATTAGGATCAAAAAATTGGGGTCAGACTCTAATTTCACTACATATTTAATAGCAGCTCGCGTCCGTGTTCATTGCACAAATGGCCCATTCAGTTATGAAATCCGCCAAAAATAGAGGCATTTGTGACGCTCAGCCTTTTCGATGAACCGCCCGCGCCCCATGAAGCGCCCCAGCTCATCGCGCCGGGCGCGGTGCTGCTGCACGGCTTTGCCAGCGACCTGGCCGAGGCGCTGGTGCAGGCCGCGCAGCAGGTCATCGCGGCCGCGCCCTTGCGCCATCTGATCACGCCGGGCGGCCGCGCCATGTCGGTCGGCATGACCAACTGCGGTGCGCTGGGCTGGACCTCAAGCCGCACGGGCTACCGCTACACCAGCACCGACCCGCTCTCAGGCCAGCCCTGGCCGCCCATGCCCGCCTGCTTTGCCGACATGGCTGCGCGGGCGGCGGCCGAGGCGGGTTTCGAGGGCTTCGCGCCGGACGCCTGCCTCATCAACCGCTACGAACCCGGCGCGCGCATGTCGCTGCACCAGGACCGCGACGAAAGCGACCTGGGCGCGCCCATCGTCTCGGTGTCGCTGGGACTGCCGGCGGTTTTTCTGTTTGGCGGTTTGCAGCGCGGCGACCGCCCCGCCCGGTATGGGCTGGCGCATGGCGACGTGGCGGTGTGGGGCGGCGCGTCGCGGCTGGCGTTTCATGGCGTGGCGCCGCTGGAGGGCGGCGACCATCCGCGCCTGGGGCGCCAGCGCATCAACCTGACGTTTCGCCGCGCGGGTTGACGCTTAAAACGGCTGCCTGCCGCGACGGGCCTGTGTCAGCCAGCCCAGCCCGTCCGGTGTCGCGCCAGGCGCCAGGCCGCGCGCCGGCTTGTACTCACACCCGACCCAGCCGCCATAGCCCAACTCGTCGAGCAGCGCGAACAGATACGGGTAGTTGATCTCGCCCACGTCGGGCTCGTTGCGTCCCGGCGCGCCCGCAATCTGGAGATGGCCGACCCGGCCCGTCGGCAGGTAGCGGCGCAGTTTCATCGCCAGGTCGCCCTCGACCACCTGGCAGTGGTACACGTCCATCTGCACCTTGAGATTTTCCGCGCCGACTTCATCCAGAATGGCGTGCGCCTGGTCTTGCCGGTTCAAAAAATAGCCAGGAATGTCACGGGTGTTGATCGGCTCGATCAGCATGTCCACACCGACAGCCGCCGCCTGTGCCGCAGCCCGGCGCAGGTTGCCGACATACACGGCCTGCGCGGCCTCGCGCGGCAAGCCGCCCGGCAGCACGCCCGCCATGACGTGGATGCGCGGACAGTTCAGGGCTTGCGCGAAGCCAAGCGCCAAGGCAATTCCGGCGCTGAATTCGGCTTCGCGGCCGGGCAGGCAGGCCGTTCCCTTTTGCGGCGACGCCCAGGCCGCTTCGATGCTGGCGGCGTCCGTGCCGCCGGGCGGCGCGTTGATGAGCACCAGTTCCAGTCCGTTCACCCTCAGCAGCGCCTTCAGCTCGGCCGCCGGCCAGCTGTAGGGCGACATGATTTCAACGGCCTTGAAGCCATCGCGGGCGGCGGCTTCAAAACGCTGGTGAAAAGGCAGTTCGGCGTAGAGCCAGTTCAGGTTGGCGGCGAATTGGGGCATGGCGGTTCAGGCTTTTATTCAGTTTTGGGCTGGTTGGCGGGGTCGTCGGCGCCGGGCGCAGTCTTGCATTCCCAGAAAATGCGCGCGCTGCAATGCCGACAGATCTCGGGGTCGAGCTTGCTGAAGATATGGGAAATGGCGGTGTATTTGTCCGGGAACTGGTGTTCCGGTCCCAGCACGTCGGTAAAACCGGTCTTGCGCCACATGCGGATCACTTCCGGTCGCGGCCGGTGAAAGTACAGGTTGCCGCCCATGGCGCGGCGCGCGGCGAGCTCGGCTTCCCACAACTCGGCGCCGGCCAGGTCGATGAAGTTCATGCTCTTGGCCATGACCAGCAAATGCTTTTGCGGATTCGGCTGGCTGCGCAGCGCGTGCAGGATGTCGGCCACATGCTGGGTCGCACCGAAATACACCTCGCCCTCCATGCGCAGCAGCTTGAGTTGCGGGCATTCGGGCAGGTTTTGATGCGGCGCCTCGTCAGGGTCGTCAGGCGTGTCGATCACCACGAACTGCCGCTCCAGCCCGCGGCTGTCAAAACCCATGCTGCGCATGGCGGGCCGCGAGGTGCGGTACAAAAACGACATCAGCGACAGCAGCATGCCCAGCAGGATCGCCATTTCCAGCCGGATCGTGACCGTGGCGACCAGCGTGGTCAGCGCCACCGAAAAATCGGTTCGGCTCAGGGCAAACAGATGGCGCCAGCGCTTCAAATCGAGCAGCGCCAGCGCCACCAGCACCAAGAGCCCCGCCAGCGCGGCCATCGGAATCTGCGCCAGCACCGGCGCGCTGACGGCTACCAGCGCGAGCAGCAGCAGCGCCGAAAACACCGACGCCAGCGGCGTGCGGGCGCCGGCCTCCAAGTTGGGCATGGAGCGGTTCATCGAGCCGCAGGACACGTAGCTGGAGAAAAATCCGCCAATGATGTTCGACAGCCCCTGGCCCCGGAACTCGCGGTTGGCGTCGATGCGCTGGCCCGAGCGCAGCGCCACCGCCCGGGCAATCGCAATCGCCTGGCCGAGCGCGACGATGGTCAGCGCAAAGGCCAGCCCGACCAGGTCGGATGCCTGCGCCCAGCTGATACTTGGCACCTCGAAGCGCGGCCACGGCGTGGCAATGGTGCCGACGATGCGCAGCGCCGACGAGGGCGTGGCGCTGCCCACCGTCCAGCGGCTCCAGCCCCACGCCAGCGCGGTGGCCACGGCCAGCCCGATCAGCATGTAAGGCCAGTTGCGGCGAAACCGGCGCAGCCCCAAAGCCACCGCCAGCGTGATGCCGGCCACGGCCAGCGCCGCCGGATTGGCGTGCGGCAGCTGCGTCAGGACATGCGCCAGCACGCCCGCCGCGCTGTGTTCGGGCGCGGCGGCCAGGCCGAGGAAATCCGGCAGCGCATGCACGGCAATCAAGAGCGCCGCGCCCGACGTGAAGCCAAACAGCACGGCGGGCGAGATGAAATTGGCCAGCACGCCCAGCCGCAGCGCGCCAATCAGCCACTGCAGCACGCCAACCATGACGGTGACGGCCAGCGCCAGCTGGATGTACATCGGGCTGAAGGCCATCGCCAGCGGCGACAGCATGGCAAACAGCGCCAGCGAATTGGCGTTGGTCGGCCCCGACATGACATGCCAGCTGGAGCCGAACAGCGCGGCGATGATGCAAGGAATGATGGCGGTGTACAGCCCGTATTCGGGTGGCAGCCCGGCCAGCGTGGCAAAGGCAATGCCTTGCGGCAGCACCAGCACCGCGCCGAGCAGGCCGGCCATGGCGTCAAGCCGCAGCGTGGCCGGCGTGATCTGGCGCACCCAGCTGCCCAACAAGCGCTCGGCCAGCCGCCCCATGAGGGCCGGGAAGGGAGTGGCGGCGCTGGCGTCAACAGGTTTCATGGCGAGGGTTTAAGCATACTGCCAGCTACTGCGGTGACAGGCACTCAGGCCAGACCGGACCAGCGCAGCAGCAGCCCGGCGACCGCCGACGCAGCGATGACCGGGATTACGCCCCACTTCAGGCGCCACAGGGCCGGAGCCGCCGCCAACGCCAGCGTCAGCGCCACCCAGTCGGCTTGAGCATCAAATAGACCATTTTCGCCCGCTGGGTAAGCGATAGCAGCTATGAAAAACAAAGCAAGGTTCGCGATCACGCCGACCACAGCGGCGGTCACGGCGGCCAGCGGCGCGGTCAGCCTGAGGTTGCCGCGCGTCGATTCGACCCACGGCCCGCCCGCCAGGATGAAGATGAACGAGGGCAAAAAGGTGAACCATGTCGCCACGCAGGCTGCCCAAGCAGCGCCCAGAAACAGCGCATCCGGCCCGGCCACCTGCTTGGTCCAGCCGCCGACAAAGCCGACAAACGCCACCACCATGATGAGCGGGCCGGGCGTGGTTTCGCCCAGCGCCAGGCCGTCCATCATCTGCGCCGTGCTGAGCCACTGGTAGTGCTCGACCGCCATCTGGTTCACATACGGCAGCACGGCATAGGCGCCGCCAAAGGTCAGCAGCGCGGCCTTGGTGAAAAACCAGCCGATCTGCGTCAGCGTGCCGTTCCAGCCATAGCTGAAAAACAGCGCCGCCATCGGTGCCAGCCAGAGCACGGCGCCAGCCAGCATCACTGTTGCGAGCCGGGGCAGGCTGAACAATGCATGCGGCGGCGTGGGCGTGTCGTCGTCAATCAGGGACGCGGTGCGAACGCCGTGCGCCGCCGACGCATGGCCTTTGCCGAGCGCCAGGCTGCCGGGTGCCACGCGCGCCAGAACGGCGCCCGTCAGCATGGCGGTCAGCACGACCAGCGGAAAGGGCAGCCCCAAAGCCCATATAGCTATGAAACTCATAGCTGCTATCGCCCATGGGACGGGCGCAAGAAGCGGATTTCCCAATGATTTGCTGGCAATTCGGTGCAGCGCGTGCAGCACAATCGCCGCCACCGCCGGCTTGATGCCGTAGAAAATCCCGGCCACCAGCGGCTGCTGGCCAAAGGCCATGTAAATCCAGCTCAGCCCGATCAGCAGCGCCAGCGACGGCAGGAAAAACAGGGTTCCCGCCACCACGCCGCCCCAGCTCCGGTGCATCAGCCAGCCCAGGTAGGTCGCAAGTTGCTGCGCCTCGGGGCCGGGCAAGACCATGCAAAAGTTGAGCGCGTGCAAAAAGCGCTTTTCAGACACCCAGCGGCGCTTTTCCACTAGCTCGCGGTGCATGATGGCAATCTGCCCGGCCGGGCCGCCAAAACTGATGAAGCCGAGCAACAGCCAAAAGCGCAAGGCTTCACGGAAAGGAACCAGCGCCGGCCCCGGGGCGCTCATCTCAGGCCCGCTGCAGCTTGAACACCGCCCGGCTGGCGCGCGCGTTCGGCCAGAAACGGATTTCGCGCCCATCCTGCAAACCGAAGGAATCGAGAATCCGCAGCCGGTTCTGGCCCGCCAGCGCGGCAAAATCGCGCAGCGTGCCGACGCGGATATTGGGCGTGTCGTACCACTGGTAGGGCAGCACCTTGGTCACCGGCATGCGCCCGCGCAGCACCGCCAGCCGGTTCGGCCAGTGGCCGAAATTGGGAAAGGCGACGATGCCGATGCGGCCGACGCGCGCCGTCTCAACCAGCATGACTTCGGCATTGCGCAAATGCTGCAGCGTGTCGATCTGCAGCACCACGTCGAACGAGTCGTCGCCGAACAGCGCCAGGCCGTCTTCGAGGTTGAACTGGATCACATTGACGCCGCGCGCCACGCAGGCCTGCACATTGGCGTCGTCGATCTCGACGCCGTAGCCCGAGCAGCCACGCTCCTTGATCAGGTAGGCCAGCAGCGCGCCGTTGCCGCAGCCCAGGTCGAGCACGCGCGAGCCCTGGGGCACCAGCCGGGCAATCGACAGCTGGTCAGGCGTCGGCGGCACGTCGTGTTGAGTCGTTCCGGTCATACGGCCACCTTGCTCTCAAAATAAGAGCGCACTACGCCCATGTAGCGCGCATCATCGAGCAAAAAAGCATCATGGCCATGCGGCGCGTCGATTTCTGCGTAGGTCACATCAAGCTGGTTGTCGAGCAGCGCCTTGACGATCTCGCGGCTGCGCGCCGGGGAAAAGCGCCAGTCGGTGGTGAAGCTGACCAGCAGGAATTTGGCGCTGGCCTGCGCCAGGGCGCGGCTCAGATCGCCGCCGAATTCACCGGCCGGGTCGAAATAGTCAAGCGCGCGGGTGATCAAAAGATAGGTGTTGGCATCGAAGTATTCGGCGAACTTGTCGCCTTGGTAGCGCAGGTAGCTTTCGATTTCAAACTCGACGTCCTGGGTGGTGTATTTGTATTGAGCTTCTTCAGTTGGCACGTTGGAGGAGTTAGCGCTGTGTTCATCCAAGTTCCGGCCACGGAACCGGCTTTGCCGGGCCGCAGGCGGGGTGGCCCCCTCGGGGGGCAGCGAACCACGCGCAGCGGGGAGCGTGGGGGCGCGTAACTGCCGGCCGAACTTTTCGTTCATCACGTCGTCGCTCAGGTAGGTGATGTGGCCGATCATGCGGGCAATGCGCAGGCCGCGCTTGGGCAGCACGCCGTGCCGGTAGAAGTGGCCTTCGTGAAAGTCGGGGTCGGTGACGATGGCGCGGCGCGCGACTTCGTTGAAGGCGATGTTCTCGGCCGTCAGGTTGGGCGCGCTGGCCACGACCACCGCATGGCGCACGCGATTCGGGTATTGCAGCGTCCACGAGAGCGCCTGCATGCCGCCCAGGCTGCCGCCCATGACGGCGGCCAGCGTCTGGATGCCGAGTGCATCGAGCAATCTGGCCTGCGCGTTGACCCAGTCCTGCACCGTGACGACCGGAAAATCGGCACCATACACTTCGCCGGTGTCGGGGTTGACCTGCATCGGCCCGGTCGAGCCGAAGCACGAACCGAGGTTGTTCACGCCAATCACAAAAAACCGGTTGGTGTCGAGCGGCTTGCCGGGGCCGATCATGGTGTCCCACCAGCCTTCGGACTTGTCCCTGACCTGGCCGGCTTCGTCCAGATAGACGCCGGCCACATGGTGCGATGCATTGAGCGCGTGGCAGACCAGCACCGCGTTGGATTTGTCGGCGTTGAGCTGGCCGTAGGTTTCATAGCTCAGGTCATAAGCGCGGATCGAGGCGCCGCTGCGCAGGGGCAGCGCTTCGGCAAAGTGCATAGAGGCTGGCGCGGCGACAAGGACGGGGGCAATGGGCACTGTGAGGGGTGAATCCACGGTAATCAGTACAGGTTCGGGACAGGACAACGGCAACTTCGGGTGGCAAAAAAGAAAACCCGGCATCGCTAAGGCGAGTCCGGGTTGATAGGGAGAATCGTCTTTAGCGGTACTTTTTACGCGCCCGCAAGCTGAGCAAATCGGCGCCTGGCCAGTATAGCAATCTAGGCCGGCACGGCCAGCGCCAGCACGCCGAGCGCCGCGAAGATCAGCGCCGACACGACATGCACTATGCGCAGCGGGATCAGGTGCATGAAGCGGCTGCCCAGCCAGACCACCGGCGCATTGGCGAGCATCATGCCCAGCGTGGTGCCCGCGACCACCCAGAAATAGGCGTCATAGCGCGCGGCGAGCATCACGGTGGCAATCTGCGTCTTGTCGCCCATCTCCGCCAGGAAAAACACGAACACCGTGGTGCCGAAGACGCCGAAGCGGGGCGGCTTCTTGTCGAGGTCATCCTCGTCGAGCTTGTCGGGAATCAGCATCCACAGCGCCATGGCGATGAAGGAAATGCCCAGAATCCAGCGCAGGGTTTGCGGGCCCAGAAAGGTGGTCGCCCAGGCGCCGAGTGCGCCAGCCATCGCATGGTTGGCAATGGTGGCGGCCAGGATGCCCCAGACGATGGGCCAGGGTCTTCTGAATTTGGCCGCGAGCACCAGCGCAAGAAGCTGGGTTTTGTCGCCCATTTCAGCAAGGCCGACGATACCGGTGGAGACGAGGAAAGCTTCCATGAAAAAACAGCTCAAGCCGGTTTTAAAAACCAATGACTGCACGACATCCCCGGCCTGAAGCTTTAAAAAGTTCTGGAGGCTGTGCAGTCAAAGGTCTCGCCAGGCTTGAAAAACTGTTTGCGCCATGTTGACCTTGTTGCAAGGCCAGACAAGTCTGTTGACGCAAACCCCTCTCAGTGAAGAAGGGCGGCTACTCCCCAATGACAGCCGGAATTATAAGGGGGGCGGCTTGCGGGACAAGCGCAAGAGCAATTCTCACAATAAGCAGCGCGCACCATGACGGTTCACTCTTCAAGGCGTGTTTCTTGCTTTGTTTTGGTGCAGTTTTTGGAATTTTCCAGAAAACGCACCAACACATTACATTTCACAAAGAGAGCGCGTTATGGAAGCACTAAAACAGGGTTCTGATGCCTTGTTCATCTTGTTGGGCGGCATCATGGTGCTGGCGATGCATGCCGGTTTTGCCTTTCTGGAACTCGGCACGGTGCGCAAGAAGAACCAGGTCAACGCACTGGTCAAGATATTGGTGGATTTTTCGGTGTCCACCGTGGTGTATTTTGCCGTTGGTTATGGCGTGGCCTACGGCACCCATTTTTTTGTCGGCGCCGAGCAACTGGCCGCGAGGAACGGTTATGAGCTGGTCCGGTTCTTTTTCCTGCTGACCTTCGCGGCCGCCATTCCGGCGATCATCTCGGGTGGCATTGCCGAGCGCGCGCGCTTTTATCCCCAGCTGATTGCAACGGGGGTCATCGTCGGATTTGTCTATCCATTTTTTGAAGGCATCGCCTGGAATCAGCACTTTGGCGTGCAGGCTTGGATCAAGTCGCTGACCGGAGCCGAGTTTCATGATTTTGCCGGCTCTGTCGTGGTTCATGCGCTGGGCGGCTGGCTGGCGCTTCCCGCCGTGCTGTTGCTAGGCGCGCGCAGCAACCGCTACCGCAAGGACGGCGCGATGTCGGCGCATCCGCCGTCCAGCATTCCCTTCCTGGCGCTGGGCGCCTGGATTTTGGTGGTCGGCTGGTTTGGCTTCAACGTGATGAGCGCGCAAACGCTTGACAAGATTTCCGGCCTGGTGGCGGTCAACTCGCTGATGGCGATGGTCGGCGGCACACTGGCGGCGCTGGCTTTTGGCAAGAACGACCCCGGTTTTGTACACAACGGGCCGCTGGCCGGACTGGTGGCGGTGTGCGCCGGTTCGGACGTCATGCATCCGCTGGGCGCGCTGGTCGTCGGCGGCGTGGCAGGAGCCGTCTTTGTGGTGATGTTCACGCTGACGCAGAACAAATGGAAAATCGACGATGTGCTTGGCGTCTGGCCGCTGCACGGGCTGTGCGGCACCTGGGGCGGGCTGGCTGCAGGCATTTTTGGCAGCAAGGCGTTTGGCGGCTTGGGCGGCGTCAACTTTGGCGCGCAGCTGATTGGCACCGTCATAGGCGTGGCGTGGGCGGTGCTCATGGGATTCTTGGTGTATGGCGCACTCAAAATGACCATGGGACTGCGATTGACACAGGAAGAAGAGTTTGAAGGCGCCGATCGGTCGATTCACCGCATTGGCGCAACGCCTGAGCGTGAGGTTAATTGGTAGCTTTATGTAACTATTAAGACAAGAAGATGGTAAAGAATTTTTGATTTGTCAACAACCGCAACCTAAATTCCAAACGACTTTCGTTCCAAAAAAAACGACAGGATGTCAGTGTTTTCACCTACCAACTCTTGGTGGAAAGGCTTGTCAGCGGACAATTTCACGGTTGGACTTTGGAGGAAGTAAAGCATAATATCTCGGTGCAAATTCACAGTTTGCACTTGTTAGGTGATCGGTAAGTTTCGCGCGCTACAGCGGTACGTCGAAGATTTGTTGTGCTTTCGGGACCCCATCGCTTTTATTTATGTGTTTTAGAGGAGTCCCTTCATGGGCAACAAACTTTACGTTGGCAACCTGCCTTACTCGGTGCGTGACGAAGACCTGCAGCAATCCTTTGGTCAATTCGGCGCTGTAACCAGCGCCAAAGTCATGATGGAACGCGACACCGGTCGCTCCAAGGGCTTTGGTTTTGTCGAAATGGCCAGCGACGCAGAAGCGCAAGCTGCCATCAATGGCATGAACGGTCAGCCTCTGGGCGGCCGCAGCGTTGTTGTCAACGAAGCTCGTCCGATGGAGGCACGTCCTCCACGCACCGGCGGCTTCGGTGGCGGTGGTGGCGGCTACGGTGGCGGCGCTGGCGGCGGTGGTGGTGGCGGATACGGCGGCGGTGGCGGCGGCGGTCGTTCTTCCGGCGGCGGCGGCAGCGACGGTGGTTTCCGTAGCCCGTACGGCGGTGGCGGTGCTGGTGGCGGACGCTCCGGTGGCGGCGGCGGCGGACGCGGCGGCTACTAAGCCCTGCGCTATTTCCCGTCAGGCCAACTGGCCTGTATAACCAGCTTCGTTGGTCTCTGACCAACAAATGTCCGAAACGGCTTCAAAACTTCGATTTTGAAGCCGTTTTGCATTTCAGTTCACTTCCCTTGCATGTCAATGGCAAGCAAACAACCCAAGCGGAGCAGCCTGCTTCTCACCGGGATTTGGAAACAGGAGCGAGGGGTTGCTTTGCTGAATTCGGCATCAAAACCCCACGAACGCGGCCTGTAAGAACAGCCACCTGGTCGAGATTGTTGTAGGTAAAAACATTGCCGGTGAACTGGTCAGTGCCCCGGATCAGGACCACAGGCAGATGCGACTGGACGCGTTCTTCATTCAAAAAAGCATGAAGAAATTCACCGCGAAATTCCAGCTTCGGTGCTTCCTTGCCTTGTACGTTGCGACTGGCTTCACGCACCACCCGTGCGTTGCCAGTCAATTGGACCTCCGAGCCATCGCCGTTTGAATAAGCCCGATTGGCAGTGGCCGTGGTGAGTTGCCTGTTGATGTTGATGTTGTGGATTCGTGCCTGGTCAATTTCCAGAATGTCGGTATCGGCAAAATGCCGGGCCTCCGTTCCCGCAATTTCACTTTTGAGTTTGCCGTCCTCGTCAAAGGTCTTGATGGTGAAATTCTGCATGAAATAATCCACCTCATGCACGACCGCCCGGACCGCCTCCGGGGCGCTGAAAGTCGGCGTGTTGCGCACCAGCCAATAGGTTCCCAAAGCCAGCGCTCCCATCATGAGAAGCGGCATGTACATGGCCGTCCGGTCCCAGAGGGAGAGAAATTTTCGCCATCCACTTTTATGCGGCACCTTGAAGTTTCCTGCGTTTTTGCGGCCGTCCAAGACATCCATCATGCAAGGTACTCGCGCAGCAGCCCGGCATAGTGACCGGCGGCGACAAGCAACAAATCACAAAATTCACGGGCAGCTCCCTCGCCTCCCCGGGCCTGTGTGATGTGATGGGCGCGTGACCTGACTTCCAGGTGGGCATTGGCGGGCGCGCAGCTCAATGCCGAGCGGCTCATGACGGGCACATCCGGCCAGTCGTCGCCCATCGCGGCAGCCGCACTCCAGTCCAGCCCAAGGGCCTTCAGGGTCTGCTCGGCGGCTGGGCGCTTGTCTTCGGTTCCGAAGTGGCAATGGTTGATTCCCAGCGCCTGCAGACGTCCACGCAGCACGGAACTGTCCCGGCCGGTGATGACAACCGGCGTGATGCCCGCTTTTTGCAGCAGCTTGAGCCCGTGACCGTCCAGTGTGTTGAAGCGCTTGATGATTTCGCCGGATGACCTGAACCCGTCCACCGCCCGGGCATGCTCATGTCCGTCCGGATATTCCGAAAAATACAATCCACCATCGGTCAGGACACCATCCACATCGAAAAACGCAACCTTGACGCCTTGGCCCCGCAGCAGCAGTTCCGGTGGAAAATTCAGGAACGGCTCAGCCGTCGCAGGAGATAGGACTGGCATATCAGATGACCTTGGCACGCATCAGGTCGTTGCTGCTGAGAGCGCCGCACAGCCTTCCAGCTTCATCAACCACCAGCACACTGTTGATGCGGTACTGTTCCATCAGCGCCACGGCTTGCACCGCAAGCGCGCTTTTGCTTACGGTGCGCGGGTCGGCATGCATCACGTCATTGGCGGTAAGGCTTCGCAAATCCACGCCTTTTTCAACCAGCCGGCGCAAGTCGCCATCGGTAAAAATTCCAAGAACCTGCTGGCGGCTATCCACGACAGCTGCAGCGCCCAATCCCTTGGCGCTCATCTCGCGCATGAGGTCGGTGAATGAAGTTTCGGCAACGACCTGCGGGACAGCGCTGCCGCTGCGCATCACGTCGCTCACATGGGTCAGCAACTTGCGACCCAGCGCACCGCCAGGGTGCGAACGGGCAAAATCTTCTTCACGAAAGCCGCGCGCGTCGAGCAACGCCACAGCCAGCGCATCGCCCATGGCAAGCTGCGCCGTGGTGCTGGCCGTCGGCGCAAGATTGAGCGGGCAGGCTTCCCTGGAAACACTGGTGTCGAGCGTGATGCGGGCCTGCTTGGCCAGCGTGGATTCCCGGCCGCCAGTGATGGCGACGAGCGCCACGCCCAAGCGGCCCAACACGGGGAGAATCGCGACCAGTTCCTCGCTTTCGCCGCTGTTGGAAATGGCCAGCACCACGTCGCTGGCCTGGATCATCCCAAGATCGCCATGGCTGGCCTCAGCCGGATGCACAAACATGGCCGCTGTGCCGGTAGAAGCCAGCGTGGCGGCAATCTTTCGGCCAATGTGACCGCTTTTTCCCATGCCCATGACAACCACGCGGCCGGGGCAGGCAACCATCAGCCCGACCGCCTGGACAAACTCATCACCGATCCGGCTGGCCAGGTCCAGCACGGCAGCGGCTTCAATCTCGAACGTTTTCCTGGCCAGGCTCAAAACCTGTCCTGCATTAATAGTCGCGACATCAAAATTCATGGCTGCATTCTATCGATGCCTGTCACTGCCAGAGATGCCGGCAGGTCAACCAGACTGGCCAGCCACGTCATATCCTTCAGCTACCATCAGCCAATGAGTGCGCTTGAACTGACCCTTTTGTACCTGCTGGCCGCCGTTGTGGGGGTAGTCATTTGCCGCTCGTTCAAATTGCCGCCCATGCTGGGCTATCTGGCCGTCGGCGTGGTGATCGGCCCGCATGCGCTGGCCTTGTCGCAAAACTCCGAAGGCGTGCGCCACCTGGGCGAATTCGGCGTCGTATTTCTGATGTTCGTGATCGGGCTGGAATTCAACCTGCCCAAGCTCCGATCGATGCGCCGCCATGTGTTCGGCCTCGGTCTTCTTCAGGTGGCGCTCACGATGCTGCTGGTCACCGTGGGTTCCCTGTTTTTGGCGGTCATGGCGCCGACGCTTTGGAACATGCAGTGGCAAACCGCGCTGTCGCTGTCGGGTGCCATGGCCATGAGCAGCACCGCCATCGTGGTCAAGCTCCTGGCCGAGCGGCTGGAAATGGCGTCAGAGCATGGCAAGCGGGTGATGGGCGTCCTGCTTTTCCAGGATCTGGCCGTGGTACCGCTGCTGGTGCTGATTCCTGCACTCGGATCGCCAGCTGAGGAACTGTTCATGAGCCTGGGCATTGCCGCGCTGAAGGCTGCGCTGCTGCTGGGCCTGCTGCTGACAGGCGGGCAGCGCCTCATGCGCTGGTGGCTCACGATCGTGGCGCGTCGCAAGAGTGAGGAACTTTTTGTACTGAATCTGCTGCTGGTGACGCTGGCGCTGGCATGGTTGACCGAACTCGCTGGATTGAGCCTGGCGCTGGGCGCCTTTATCGCGGGCATGCTGATTTCCGAAACCCAGTACAAGCACCAGGTCGAAACCGACATCCGGCCTTTTCACGATGTGCTGCTCGGCCTTTTTTTCATCAGCGTTGGCATGATGCTGGACTGGCACGAGGTCGTTGACCATTGGGCATTGGTGCTGGTGCTGCTGACGCTGCCGGTATTGTTCAAGCTGATCCTGGTCACGGTGCTGGCGCGCGCTCTGGGAGCGACCGAGGGCGTAGCACTGCGCACCGGCCTGTACTTGGCGCAAGCCGGCGAGTTTGGCTTTGTCCTGCTGTCGCTGGCGCAAGGCAGCAAGCTCATACCGCCTGCGTTGATGAATCCCATCCTGGCCAGCATGGTGCTGTCGATGCTGGCCACGCCCTTCATCATCCTCTACGCCAACCGCATCGTGATGAAGCTGGTCTCAAGCGAGTGGCTGCAGCAGTCGCTTCAAATGACCACGATTGCCAGCAAGTCCATGAGCGCCAACAGGCACGTGATCATTTGCGGCTACGGGCGCTGCGGCCAGAACCTGGGCCGCATGCTGGAGCGCGAAGGGATTCCCTATATCGCGCTGGACCTGGACCCTGACCGGGTGCGGCAGGCGGCCGCCGCAGGCAGCCCGGTGGTGTTTGGCGATGCGGTTCGCTTGCAGGCGTTGATCGCGGCCGGGCTGGCGCGGGCCAGCGCCGTGGTGGTGACCTATCTGGACACAGCCAGCGCATTGAAAGTGCTGGCCAATACCCGCACGCATGCACCCACAGTGCCGATCATTGTGCGCACCGTGGATGACCGCGACCTGGAAAAGCTCAAGGCAGGCGGCGCTACAGAAGTCGTTCCCGAGGCGATTGAAGGCAGCCTGATGCTGGCCAGCCATGCGCTGGCGCTGGTGGGTGTGCCCATGCGCCGCGTGATCCGCGTGGTGCAGGACCAGCGCGACGCGCGCTACAACCTGCTGCGCGGTTATTTTCGGGGTGCCGACGACGACACGGCAGACGAGCTAGAGCAAGAGCGCCTGTCCACGGTGACGCTGGTTCCCGGCCTCAGTTCCGTCGGCCAGACACTCGGCGACTTGGCCCTGCACAAGGTCGAGGTGCGCGTGGTCAGCCTGCGGCGCAACAACGGCAAAACACTCAAGGCGCTTGACCACATCAGCCTGGAGGATGGGGACACCCTGGTCCTGTCGGGCAAACCGGAAGCGCTGGCACTGGCCGAGCAGAAACTTTTGAACAGCTAGGGGTTCCAACCTGCATGCACAAACGACAATTTATTGGCGCATTGCTGGCCACCCCTTGGCTGGCGCAGGCGCAAACCGATGCGCTGGCGGCGCGCCTGGTCGCTGGCGCCTGCGTGGTAATGCTGCGCCATGCGCAGACCGATCCGGGCATTGGCGATCCACCGGGCTTTCGACTGGACCGTTGCAGCACCCAACGCAATCTCAGCGCTGAAGGACGCGCCCGGGCCGAACGCATCGGCCAATGGTTCAAATCGCGTGGTTTGGAACCCAGCGCTGTCCAGTCCAGCGCCTGGTGCCGCTGCAAGGACACCGCCGACCTGGCATTTGGCCGCCACAAAGTCTGGCCAGCGCTCAATTCCTTTTTTGACGAATACCGCACCCGAGACGCCCAGACAGCGCAGTTGCGCGCTGCGTTGGGAGGTATGCCGTCAGGCAAGTTCGAGGTGTGGGTCACGCACCAGGTCAACATCACCGCGCTGACCGGGGAAGGCATGGCGATGGGTGAAGCGCTGGTGCTTGATGCCATGGGAAAAGTTGTTGCCCGAAGTACTTTTGCTTGACCCTTGAACCATGGCCATTTTTTGAACGGCTGTCATTGCGCACGAACCGAGTGACTTGCAACTGGCGGTTATAGAGCATTCATTTTTAACAGAAAACAAATTTTTCCACATCAAATAGGCTGTTTGCGCACGCCTGCATTGCATAAGCAGCTATTAAAATAGCAAAAACGATTTAATCCATTAAGCGCCATGAAAGGCCAGTCAGGATGATGATGCTGCTGCTGCTGCGGTAAAAATCACTGTCGTGTCTTGCGTGTCAGGTCACCGCCGCCCGCTTGGGAGGAATGCACAGGCGCTTGGCCATGACTGCTCCCATTGCCAACGTCAGTTCAAGCGCAATGGAACTGTGGTGACGAGCCAGGTCCTTGAAACGCAGCGGGGTAAGACACCACATCTTGCACGGGCTCGATGCATAGACCGTCGCTCTGCGCGGCTGGTTTGAAAAAAATGAACCCTCGCCCAGCACAGTTCCTGCGCCGACCAAAGCCGTGTGGATCTTTGTATCACCTTCTTCGCAATGAGCACTCAAGGTGCCACTTTCAATGAAATAGAGCGTAGCGTCCCGAGCGCCCTGCTCAATCAGGACCTGGCCCTTGTTCAGGGGAAAAGGATGCATGAACGAGGCGAGCGTCGTCCAGTGCGGCTGGCTGAGTTGACAGCGCAAGGCGTCACTCGCCTCGCAGTTCTGGATGACCTGGGCCAGGGTCTGGACGTCGAAACGGATAGCTCCGGGGAGTAGTGCATTCATGATGTTGCAAAGATACCTTTGCGCCAACACCTCATGTATCAATTGAACTTTCACTTACTTTTGATACGTCGAGATTTTTGTTTTTCCAAAATAAACAAGGTAGAAACAGAAAAAGACAGTTTTTCAATACCTTGTTTTCAGAGAATTTCCGCTATTTTCCAATGCAGAATTTGGAAAAAATTTCGCCCAGCAAATCGTCAGCACTGAACGTGCCGGTGATCGAACTCAGATGCAACTGGGCTTGCCGCAAATCTTCGGCCAGCAGGTCGAGTGCGGGCAGCACCGAGGCCAACTGGTCCTGAGCAGTAAGCAACTGCATATGCACCTTGCGCAATGCGCTGACATGGCGTTCACGCGCCATGAAAACCCCTTCAGGTGAAGCCTGCCAGCCCACCACCTGCAGCAACTGCGCTCGCAAGGTCTGAAGGCCGGCTCCGGTCTTGGCGGAAATCAACACGCCGCCGTCCACTTGACGCAAGACTTCCGCGCTGGCCATGTCGGATTTGTTCCAGACATCGATGATCGGTGTTTTTTTTGCGAGTTTTATAGCCAGTGCGCTTTCCAGACGGGCGTCTTCAGCTATGTAAATAATAGCATCTTCAATGCTTTCGCCGGTGTTCTGCCGGGTGAGGTCGTGCAGGAACAGCACGGCATCGGCACTTTCAATCTCAGCCCATGCCCGCTGGATGCCGATTTTTTCGACTTCATCGAGCGCCTCGCGCAAACCGGCCGTATCCACCACATGCAGCGGCACGCCTTCGATCTGGATCAGCTGCGACACCTTGTCGCGGGTGGTGCCGGCTACCGGCGTCACGATGGCCAGTTCGGCGCCCGCCAGCGCATTGAGCAGCGAGCTTTTGCCGACGTTGGGCTGGCCGGCAATCACGACCTTGATGCCTTCCCGCAAAATTGCACCCTGCGTAGCGCGTTGCATGACGCTGGCCAGCGTCGCCTGCAGGCGCAGCAGCTGGCCATGCGCATCAGCCTGCTGCAGGAAGTCGATGTCTTCCTCGGGAAAATCGAGCGTGGCTTCGACCAGCATGCGCAGGTGAATCAACTGGTCCAGAAGCATCTGGACAGCTTGCGAAAACTCGCCCGACATGGAACGCGCTGCGGAACGCGCGGCTGTTTCGGTGCTGGCGTCGATCAGGTCGGCAATGGCTTCGGCTTGGGCCAGGTCAATCTTGTCGTTGAGAAAAGCCCGCTCGGAGAATTCGCCGGGCTCGGCAACCCGCAACGCCGCCAGCACCGGCTGACCGGTCACCGGGTCGGCCGCAGCGGCCGCTTCAAGGCATCGCGCCAGCAACAGCTGCAGGACGACCGGGCCGCCATGCGCCTGCAATTCCAGCACGTCTTCACCCGTAAAAGAATGCGGGGCGGGAAAAAAAATCGCCAGCCCCTTGTCGATCACCTGGCCGTCCGCATCCCGAAATGCCAGGTAAGTCGCCTGACGCGGAGAAAGTGCGCGGCCACACAGTGCCTGAACCACCGGCGCAATGCGCTGGCCTGAAATACGGATAATTCCGACGGCGCCGCGACCCGGCGCGGTGGCAATCGCAACAATGGGATGGTGATGGCGGGCCAGCATGACGCCTTAATGGTAAAGGGCCGCTAAGCGGCCCTTTTTGTTTATCTGAACTTCGGCAGGTTGAACTGCGGCGGCACGCCCATCCGGGTATTGATGACCCACTGCTGGGCAATCGACAGGATGTTGTTGGTGATCCAGTAGAGCACCAGGCCGGCCGGGAAGAAGAAGAACATCACACTGAAAATCAGCGGCATGAACCACATCAGCTTGGCCTGCATCGGATCAGGCGGCGCGGGATTCAAGGCGGTCTGCAGCATCGTCGTCAGGGCCATCACCACCGGCAGGATGTAAAGCGGGTCCGGTGAAGACAAGTCCTTGATCCACAGAATCCACGGCGCATTGCGCATCTCAACGCTGGACAGCAGCACCCAGTAGAGCGCAATGAAGACCGGAATCTGGACCATGATTGGGAAGCAGCCACCCATCGGGTTGACTTTTTCCTCGCGGTAGATCTTCATCATCGCCTGCTGCATTTCCTGCGGCTTGTCCTTGAGGCGCTCGCGCATTTCGGTGATCTTCGGGTTGATCGCCTTCATCTTGGCCATGCTCGCATACGCCTTGGCATTGAGCCAGTAAAAGGCGATTTTCAGCAGCAGCACCAAGGCCACGATGGACCAGCCCCAGTTCTGGATGAAACTGTGCAGCTTGTCGAGCAACCAGTAGAGCGGCTTGGCCAGGATCGTCAGCCAGCCGTAATCCTTCACCAGTTCCAGGCCGGGCGACAGGGATTCAAGAACTTTTTCCTCCTGGGGGCCGACGAAAAATTTCGAATCGATGATCTTCGCGGTACCCGGCCCGATCGGATCCAGCGGCGTGATCATGCCAACGGCATACAGGTTGGTATCGACCTTGCGCAGAAACAGGTCGCGTTTCAGGCCGTCAGGCAGTATCCAGGCCGATGCAAAGTAATGCTGCACCATGGCCACGTAGCCGTTGGTCGCCTGCTTCTCGACATCAACTTTGTTGTTTTCAATGTCCTTGAATTCAACTTTCTGGTATTTCTTGGCTTCGGTGTAGATAGCCGGACCGGTAAAGGTCGAATAGAACGACGACTCGCCGGGCGGCTTGTTGCCGTCGCGCACCAGTTGCAGGTAGAGCTGCGGAGCGACTGGCGTGGTGCCAGTGTTGATGACCTCATGGCGCACCGCCAAGTCATACGCGCCGCGCCTGATGGTGTAGGTCTTGAGCAGTTTCACGCCGCCCAGGTCGGTTGATTCAAATTGGACAAGCAACTCGTTTTGCCCCTCCTTGAACGCTCGCTCGCCCGGCAACAAGGTCATCGGCGTCTTGTGCGTGGGGAACGTGCCGCCGTTGCTGCCGGCAATCAGGCCGGTCTGCGCCACGTAGACACGGTTCGTGCTTTCATCAAGCAATACAAACCCTTGCTCCTTGTGGGTCATATCCTTGTACTTGATGAAGGCCGAGTGAACCAGGGTTCCGCCTTCGCTGTCAAAAGTCAGCGAAAGCACATCGGTGTTGACGACCACGCGCTCCCTGGCGGCAGACGGTGCAACCGATGGCGCACCGGAAGGCACCGCAGCCGGAGAACCGGGCGCTTCGCTGGCAGCAGGCGACGGCACGGCGGCGCTGTCGGCAGACGCTGGCGCAGCGGCGACGGGCAATGTGGCCGTCTGGGTGCTCGACGGGAAAAAGGTGGCTTTGTTGCCCTGAAAAACCTGCCACTGGTCCCACAACAAGACCATGGAAAAACCAAAAATCACCCACAAGATGGTGCGGCGGATGTCGTTCATGACGGCGTCTTTTTAGAAGGAATGAAAGCCGCAGGCTTGAGCAGGCGGCTGAAAAAAGAGGCAGATTGTGGCGGCGGCACCGGGTCGTGCCCCCCATCGCACCAAGGATGGCAGCGCGCCAGGCGGCGCAATGTCAGGTAGCTGCCCGTTACCGCGCCATGCTGGCCCAATGCCTGCAGCGAGTAAGCCGAACAACTGGGCTCAAAACGGCAGTTCGAACCCAGTGAAGGGCTGATCAGCAAGCGGTAAGCTGTGACCATGCCCATCAAAACCTTTTGTGGAAGGCGCAACAAGGTGATCAAGATACGTCTCATGCTGCCTTGGCTCCAGCTTGCATTAGGGTTTGAATTTCATTGCGAACAGCCTGCCGCAGCTGATCAGAGACGGCGCTGACAAACTCAGTGCGGGGGAAGCCGCTACGCAGGCGAACCAAGAATGCAGCCTGCGGATACAGTTGGGAAAAGTCAGCACTCACCGTGTAAATTTGTCTTTTGATGGCGTTGCGCGTCACGGCCCGTTTGGCCCAGCGTTTGGGAACCATCGCACCGATCCACATGTCCTGCTGGCGAAACAATCTGCCCGGTTCAGCTGGTTTGTCGGTCTGTGAAGCCGTGACCCCGGCATCAAGCCGGTTCCGATGCAGGGCAAAGTGCGGTGTTTTTGCAATGATGGTTCCGGCCAGAACGGCCTGGAACTGCGCCCGGGTTTTAAGCCGCTGCACTGGCGCCCAGCATCAGTTCAAACGCGGAAATACCGGATTACCCGCAGAAAACCAGCTTAGACAGCCAAGCGTTTACGGCCTTTGGCGCGGCGGGCAGCGATCACTGCGCGGCCACCGCGGGTTTTCATGCGTGTCAGGAAACCGTGGGTACGGGCGCGCTTGACTTTGGAGGGTTGGTATGTGCGTTTCATGATAAATCCTGGTGGCCCTAACGGGCTTGTTACTGGGCTGTCAGCTGTAAAGCTTCATTTGGCGATTCGAATGATCTTGATTGGCTGAACGAAACCACGGCCAATCTGGCAAGTCTCGGCAACCGACAACACATCTGCTCTACCCTGACAGGTGAATTCATTTCGAAGTCACGCACAAAGCTGCGCAGGCAGCCTCAGGCCGCTACGAATCGGGAAAACCCGTGATTATCACAGATTTTCACAGTCTAGCAACAAGGCAGACAGCTGAACTGAGGGGAAAGTCTGAAATTTAGGCCAAGAGTCACACGGTTCCGGGGACGTAAAGGTGAGGGATGTATCAGATCGCTACGGCGGCTTTCTGGCATGGTAATTCCCTATCTTTATCTTCAATTCCTTTATTCAAATTAGTAGCAGTAGTAAGGGCGGCGCTTTTCTGTGGACAGCGTCATTATTCCTTTTCGAATCAAGCACTTGCCGGTTGTTTAACCATGTGGCAAGGCGCCATGCAAGCTGTCTTTGAGATATGAACAACTTTTTGTTTTGACCGATACCTGTGGATAAGTCATGGGTTGCTAGAAAGTTATCCCCAGGGTTTGCTTCCCCTGTCATTTGGCAGCCTTTATGTCGGCAGAAGGGCAATGGAAAAGCCTCATCGGCGGGATGGATCTGCAGCCTGGTCAGCCGACTTTTGCCAGCGCAGGCTCGTTTTGAAAATCCCTGATTTGTGGATAACCGGCCACCCCGACTACAATTGCGGGTGCTCAAAATTAACAATATCCACAAGCAGCGAACGGCTGCTTTACATCGGCTCGCAGGACAAAAATTGTCATGAGCGAAGTGTCTGTGTCGGGTCAGACCGACGATTTGTGGCAAATCTGCGTTGACCATTTGGCCCAGGAGCTTCCTGAGCAGCAGTTCAATACCTGGATACGACCGCTGGTGGTGGGCATTGCGTCCGATTTGTCCAAGGCGACTGTCCAGGTCGGCAACCGGTTCAAGCTCGACTGGGTCCGGGCGCAGTATGCGGCGCGCATTGCGGCGCTGCTCGAACAGGTTTCCGGCCAGCGAATCCCGATCGAACTGACTCTTGCGCCCCGTGAGGCGCCCACGAAATCAGAGCCGCTGGTCCGAAAATTCGACGCTTCCACAGGCACCGCCGAACAGGCCTCTGCCGTCGCAGCGGCAGAAGACGCCGCTGGTTCGGCTTTCAAGAACCGGCTCAATTCCGCCCTGACGTTCGACACGCTGATCGAAGGCACGGCCAACCGCATGGGCCGCGCGGCCGCGCTGCATGTCGCCAGCAGCCTGGGCCAGTTGTACAACCCGCTGTTCATTTATGGCGGCGTCGGCTTGGGAAAAACCCATTTGATGCATGCGATCGGCAACAAGCTGATGGCCGACAACCCGGCGGCCAAGGTGCTGTACATCCACGCCGAGCAGTTTGTCTCGGATGTGGTCAAGGCCTACCAGCGCAAGACTTTTGACGAGTTTAAGGAGCGCTACCACTCGCTCGACCTGCTGCTGATCGACGATGTGCAGTTTCTGGCGAACAAGGACCGCACGCAGGAGGAGTTCTTCAATGCGTTCGAAGCCTTGTTGACGAAAAAGTCGCACATCGTGATGACCAGCGACACTTATCCCAAGGGGCTGACCGACATCCATGAGCGCCTGGTGTCGCGCTTTGACTCCGGCCTGACGGTGGCCATCGAGCCGCCTGAGCTGGAAATGCGCGTCGCCATCCTGATCCGCAAGGCCGATGTCGAGGGCGCGGTGATGCCCGAGGAAGTGGCGTTTTTCGTTGCCAAAAATGTCCGCTCCAACGTGCGCGAACTTGAAGGCGCTCTGCGCAAGATACTGGCGTATTCACGTTTCAACCACAAGGAAATTTCTATCCAGCTTGCCCGGGAAGCGCTGCGCGACCTGCTGTCGATCCAGAACCGGCAGATTTCGGTGGAAAACATCCAGAAAACGGTAGCCGACTACTACAAGATCAAGGTCGCCGACATGTATTCCAAGAAGCGGCCGGCCAGCATTGCCCGGCCGCGCCAGATCGCCATGTACCTGGCCAAGGAACTGACGCAAAAGAGCCTGCCCGAAATCGGCGAGCTGTTCGGCGGGCGCGACCACACCACCGTGCTGCATGCAGTCCGCAAGATGGCCGCCGAACGCCAGCTGATGACCGAACTCAACCAGCAGCTGCATGTGCTGGAGCAAACACTCAAGGGTTGAAAACCGGAAACTTTTAAAGCTGTGGACAAGTTTTGAACAAGTTACGACTTATCCACAGGAGCAGATGACAATCGAAAGTTGTTCATGTTTGACAAGCCATCCGCATAGCGCTGCAACACATGGTTAAACAACCGCCAAGTGCTTGATTAAAAAGGGAATAATGACGCTGTCCACAGAAAAGCGCCGCCCTTACTACTGCTACTAATTTGAATTAAAGAACTAAAGACAAAGACAGAGGAAAACATGATCGTTCTGAAAGCCACCCAAGACAAGTTTTTAGGCGTACTGCAATCGGTCGCCGGCATCGTGGAGCGCAGGCACACCCTGCCCATCCTGGCCAATGTGATGATCCGCAAGACGGGTGCGCAGCTGCAGCTCACGACCAGCGACCTGGAGATCCAGATTCGTACCACCGCCGAGCTCGGCGGCGATGACGGCGACTTCACCACGACCGTGGGCGCCCGCAAGCTGATCGACGTGCTGCGTTCCATGCCCAGCGACCAGACGGTTTCGCTTGAATCGGCACAGAACAAGCTGATTTTGAAAGGCGGAAAAAGTCGCTTCACCCTGCAAACCCTGCCCGCCGAGGACTTTCCGCTGGTGCAGGAAGCTGCCAGCTTTGGCCCGGTGTTCTCGGTGCCGCAAAAGGTGCTGAAAGAGTTGCTGAACCAGGTGTCGTTCGCCATGGCGGTGCATGACATCCGCTACTACCTCAACGGCATCTTGTTCGTCGCCGAAGGCAAGCAGCTCAGCCTGGTGGCCACCGATGGCCACCGGTTGGCGTTTTCGTCGGCGACGCTCGATGTGGAAGTGCCCAAGCAGGAAGTGATCCTGCCGCGCAAGACGGTGCTGGAAATGCAGCGCCTGCTCAGCGACAAGGAAGGCGCGATCGAGATGCAGTTTGCCGGCAACCAGGCCAAGTTCAGTTTTGAAGGCATGGAATTCGTCACCAAGCTGGTTGAAGGCAAGTTCCCCGACTACAACCGCGTGATTCCGAAGAACCACAAGAACATCATCACGCTGGGCCGCGAACCGTTGCTCAGAAGCCTGCAGCGCACCGCGATCCTGACCAGTGAAAAATTCAAGGGCGTGCGGCTCAACATCGAGCCCGGCACACTGCGCGTCGCGTCGAACAATGCGGAGCAGGAAGAGGCGGTCGACGAGCTCGACATCGACTATGGCGGCGACTCGATCGAGATCGGCTTCAACGTGACCTACCTGATCGATGCCCTGAACAACATGAACCAGGACATGGTGAAAATCGAGCTGGCCGACTCCAACAGTTCGGCCCTGCTCACCATTCCGGACAACGCCGCCTTCAAATACGTCGTGATGCCGATGCGGATTTGAGGCAATTGGAAGCGCAAAACGCCTGAAGCGAAAGACAGACCCGCGCAGCTTCGCGGGTTTGGTCATTCAAGAGATTGAAGAAATTGGGAACAGCTGGCCATGACTGAAGAAAACAAACTGAACGAAGCCGATCAAGTCCACGTCTCGGACGGGTCGGCGGGCGAAGGAAGCTCCAATTTCCAGCCCAAGATCGACACCAACCAGGCCGGCGCGTCCGAAGCCTACGGCGAAGGCTCGATCCAGATCCTCGAAGGGCTGGAGGCCGTGCGCAAGCGGCCCGGCATGTACATCGGCGACACGTCGGACGGCACCGGCCTGCACCATCTGGTGTTCGAGGTGGTGGACAACTCCATCGACGAGTCCCTCGCCGGGCACTGCGATGACATCCTGGTGACCATCCACACCGACAACTCGGTCAGCGTCGTGGACAACGGGCGCGGCATTCCGACCGGCATCAAGATGGATGACAAGCACGAACCCAAGCGTTCGGCGGCCGAGATTTCGCTGACCGAACTGCATGCCGGCGGCAAGTTCAACCAGAACAGCTACAAAGTGTCGGGCGGTCTGCACGGCGTGGGCGTGAGTTGCGTCAATGCGCTTTCCAAAATGCTGCGGCTGACGATCCGCCGCGACGGCAAGGTCCATGTCATGGAGTTCTCGCGCGGCTTTGTGCAAAACCGCATCACCGAGTCGGTGGGCGGCGTCGAGGTGTCGCCGATGAAGGTGATGGGGCCGACCGACAAGCGCGGCACCGAAGTTCACTTTCTGCCCGACACCGACATCTTCAAGGAAAACAACGATTTCCATTACGAAATCCTGAGCAAGCGCCTGCGCGAGCTGAGTTTCCTGAACAACGGCGTGCGCATTCGCCTGAAGGACGAGCGCACCGGCAAGGAAGACGACTTCGCCGGCGCCAACGGTGTCAAGGGGTTTGTCGCTTTCATCAATAAGGGAAAAACCGTCCTGCATCCGAACGTTTTTGCCGCGATGGGCGACCGCCAGAGCGACCAGGGCACCAACATCGGCGTCGAAGTGGCGATGCAGTGGAACAGCGGCTACAGCGAGCAGGTTCTCTGCTTTACCAACAACATTCCGCAGCGTGACGGCGGCACCCACCTGACCGGCCTGCGCGCCGCGATGACGCGCGTCATCAACAAGTACATCGACGACAGCGAACTGGCGAAAAAAGCCAAGGTCGAGGTCACCGGCGACGACATGCGCGAAGGCCTGTGCTGCGTGCTGAGCGTGAAGGTGCCCGAGCCGAAATTCTCCAGCCAGACCAAGGACAAGCTGGTGTCGAGCGAAGTGCGCGGCCCGGTCGAGGACATCGTCAGCAAGCTGCTGCACGACTACCTGCAGGAGCGCCCGAACGACGCCAAGATCATCGTCGGCAAGATCATCGAGGCCGCCCGGGCTAGAGAAGCCGCCCGCAAGGCGCGCGACATGACGCGCCGAAAAGGCGTGCTCGACGGCATGGGCCTGCCCGGCAAACTGGCTGACTGCCAGGAAAAAGACCCGGCGATGTGCGAAATCTACCTGGTCGAGGGCGACTCCGCCGGCGGCTCGGCCAAGCAGGGCCGCGACCGCAAGTTCCAGGCGATTCTGCCGCTCAAGGGCAAGATCCTGAACGTCGAAAAAGCGCGCTATGAAAAGCTGCTGACCAGCAATGAAATCCTGATCCTGATCACTGCCTTAGGCACCGGTATCGGCAAGGGCGGCGGTGTGGGCGGAACGCCCGGCACCGACGACTTCAACGTTGCCAAGCTTCGCTACCACCGCATCATCATCATGACCGACGCCGACGTGGACGGCGCGCACATCCGCACACTGCTGCTGACCTTTTTCTACCGCCAGATGCCCGAGCTGATCGAGCGCGGTCACATCTACATCGCCCAGCCGCCGCTGTACAAGGTCAAGGCCGGCAAGGAAGAGCAATACCTGAAGGACACCGCCGCGCTCGACGGCTTCTTGCTGCGCATTGCGCTGAAAGATGCGTCGGTGCAAACCAGCGCCGACGACAGCGCCGTGCTGACGGGCGAAGACCTGGCCGAGCTGGCGCGCAAGCACCAGCGCGCCGAGTCAGTGATCAACCGCCTGATGAGTTTCATGGACGCCGAAGCGCTGCGCGCCATTGCCGATGGCGTGTCGCTGAACCTGGACACGGTTGCTGACGCCGAAGCGTCCGCCGCGCTTCTGCAGGCCAAGCTGCGCGAACTGAACACGACCGGTGCACCGGCCGAAGTGGCGGGTGAGTTTGACGTACGCTCCGACAAGCCGATCCTGCGCATCAGCCGCCGCCACCACGGCAATGTCAAAAGCACCGTACTGACGCAAGACTTCGTGGTCGGGGCCGATTACGCCACGCTGGCCGAAGCCGCCTCTGCGTTTCGGGGTCTGATTGGCAGCGGCGCCAAGGTCATGCGCGGCGAGGGCGAGCGGCGCAAGGAAGAAAAAATCAGCGATTTCCGCCAGGCCATGCGCTGGCTGATCGGCCAGGCTGAAAACGGCACGGCCCGCCAGCGCTACAAGGGCCTGGGCGAGATGAACCCTTCCCAGCTCTGGGAAACCACGCTTGACCCGAAAGTGCGCCGCCTGCTCAAGGTGCAGATTGATGACGCCATCGAAGCCGACCGCGTCTTCACCATGCTGATGGGCGACGAGGTCGAGCCGCGCCGCGAGTTCATCGAGCAAAACGCCTTGCGCGCGGGGAACATCGATACCTGAAGGCGAAAGAGGGGTGCAGCAAGCGCCCGCTTCCGCTGGCGGGCGCCTGCCTTTTTCACGAGCTTTCCATGAGCATCACTGCGGTCATTGACTTTGAAACCACCGGCATTTCGCCCGGCTGCGGCGACCGCGCCACTGAAGTGGCGATCGTGCTGCTCGATGGCGGCCGCGTGGTGGACCGTTTCCAGAGCCTGATGAATGCCGGCGTTCGCATTCCGGCCTTCATCACCCAGCTGACCGGCATCACCAATGCCATGGTGGCTGGCGCGCCCGATGCGGCGCAGGTCATGCGCGAGGCCAGCCGCTTTGTCGGCGATGTGCCGCTGGTGGCGCACAACGCCGCGTTCGACCG
Source organism: Polaromonas sp. DSP2-3-2b2 (assembly GCF_049895905.1). Classification (NCBI taxonomy): domain Bacteria; kingdom Pseudomonadati; phylum Pseudomonadota; class Betaproteobacteria; order Burkholderiales; family Comamonadaceae; genus Polaromonas; species Polaromonas sp. DSP2-3-2b2. The sequence goes on from NZ_JAFCTH010000010.1 coordinate 125,909, forward strand.
CAAGTTCTGGCAGGCAGAACTGGCCCTTGGCGGGCTGGCCGCGCCGCAGCCCTTCATCTGCACGCTGCTGCTGTCGCGCCGGCTTTATCCACAGGCACCGAACCACAAGCTGGGCTCGCTGGTCGATTACCACCGCCTGCCGCGCACCGGCCAGGCGCACCGGGCGCTGGCCGATGCCGAAATGGCCGCCGGCCTGCTCGGCCAGATCCAGCACGACCTGCGCACCCGCCACGGCGTGCGCCAACCCGACAATGCCCTGCTGATGGCCTTGCAACGCTGTGCCAAATCGGCTGTTGGCGCGCTCATGGCCAGGCATGCAAGCACGTAAACACTTTTTAAAACGCTATTGATTTAATAGCTGTGTGCGCCCGTCCAATATGCGCAAAAGCCCTAAAAAACTTAAATTTTTACCATGAACACCCACGCCCGCACTGCCACGCCGCTTTCCACCCAGGACAACACCCGCATCGACGACCTGCGCATTGGCGCGGTGCGCCCGCTGATCACACCGGCGCTGCTGCAGGAATGGCTGCCCGCGCCCGACAGCGCGCAGGCGCTGGTGGCAAGCAGCCGCGCCGCGATCTCCAGCGTGCTGCACGGCCTTGATGACCGGCTGGTGGTCGTGGTCGGACCGTGCTCCATCCACGACCATGGTCAAGCCATGGACTACGCGCGCCAACTCAAGGCCCAAGCCGAAGCGCTCCAGGACGAGCTGCTGATCGTGATGCGCGTGTATTTCGAAAAGCCGCGAACCACCGTGGGCTGGAAGGGCTACATCAACGACCCGCGCCTGGACGGCAGCTTTGCCATCAACGAAGGGCTGGAAATGGCGCGCCAGCTGCTGCTCGACGTGCTGGCGCTCGGCATGCCGGTAGGCACCGAATTCCTCGACCTGCTGAGCCCGCAGTTCATTAGCGACCTGGTGAGCTGGGGCGCGATTGGCGCGCGCACCACCGAAAGCCAGAGCCACCGCCAGCTTGCCAGCGGCCTCTCGTGCCCGGTCGGCTTCAAGAACGGCACCGACGGCGGCGTGAAGGTGGCGGCCGACGCCCTCCAGGCGGCGCAGGCGCCGCACGCCTTCATGGGCATGACGAAGATGGGCCAGGCGGCAATTTTCGAGACCCGGGGCAACGACGACTGCCACGTGATTCTGCGTGGCGGCAAGCAGACCAATTACGCGAAAGCCGATGTCGATGCCACCTGCGCGCAGCTCAAGGCCGCCTGCCTGCGCGAGCAGGTGATGATCGACGTGTCGCACGCCAACAGCAGCAAGCAGCACCAGCGCCAGATCGAGGTCGCGGCCGACGTGGCCAGTCAGGTGGCGGCGGGCGACCACCGCATCATGGGCCTGATGATCGAAAGCCACCTGAACGAAGGCCGGCAGGACATCGTCGCTGGCCAGCCCTTGCAGCACGGCGTGTCGGTGACCGACGCCTGCATCAGTTTTGCGCAAACCGTGCCGGTGCTGGAGAAGCTGGCGGCGGCGGTGCGGGCGCGGCGTTTGGTGTGAGTCGATACGGCGCCGTTTTGTGCATATTAAAAACAGGGTCAGGGCGCTTCAATGGATTGGTCACGGGAAGAAGTCGAGGCCATCGTCGCGGACTATCTGCACATGCTGACGATGGAACTGGCTGGACAGAGCTTCAACAAGACCCAGCATCGGCGCTGGCTGCAAGGCAAGCTCAATGGGCGTTCTGACGCTTCGATAGAGTTCAAGCACTGCAATATCAGCGCGGCCATGATTGATCTTGGGTTTCCATCCATTCGGGGTTATCAACGACGCTCAAATTATCAAGCGCTTCTGGGCATCGTCGCAGAGGAGCAGGTGCGCGGCAAACCGACCTTGGACCAAGCTGCGCTCGCCGCTGTGCAACAGCCTGCGGTCGTACCAGTGCAGACCGACTTTGCGAAAGTGAAGTCAGAAGCACCGAAAAAACAGCACCAGGTCAATGAATCCGTCAATTCCTTGCTTTTCAGGGCTGTAAAGCGCGACTACCTGGAACGCGAAGCGCAAAACAGGTCGCTCGGCTTGGCGGGGGAGGAATTTGTCGTTCAATTCGAGCATTGGCGCCTTGTCGCGATGGGTCAACATCGACTCGCCGACAGGGTTGAGCATGTTTCCGTATCGAAAGGCGACGGCCTGGGCTACGACGTTCTTTCATTTGAATCCGATGGCAAGGAGCGGCTCATCGAAGTCAAGACAACGACCTTTGGACGCGACACGCCATTTTTTGTTTCACGGGGTGAACTGGCACTGTCTGAAGGAGCCAAGGACCAGTTTCATCTTTACCGTTTGTTTGAATTCAGAAAATCTCCTCGCCTGTTTGATCTTCCCGGGGCACTTGATCAGCATTGTCTTTTGGACCCTGTGATCTACCGAGCCAGTTTTGGTTAGCGAGCTTGAATTGGAAAATCTGACAGTGGCTTGGTGAAGGCTTACCGGCAATGAATCCGAAACTGCCGGTCGCGCGCCTGCTTGCGCTGCACGCTGATCCAGTCCTGCGTCTGCGCGCCTTGCGGCTGGCGCGCCATGGAATCCCAATGCTTGATTTGTGAATCGAGCCAATCGCATTCCGTTTTTTTGGCTGCTGCATCGCTGATGGAACGGGTTTGTACCTCAACGATGTGTTGGGTCGTTGGTGTTGCTTCAGCTGGGCTGGCGGCTGTTGGCCGGATGGCCGCCATCAGGTTGTGATTGTCCCGCGTGGTGACCTGGCTGCTGACCGATCCTTGCGGGCACGCGGCGTCGCCGTAGTTGGTGCGGCCGTTCGTCACGCACTTGGTCACTTGGGAAATGCCCGCTGCCGCGTTGGAGGGGCTGGGGTAGGCGGGCTGCATTGGAGGGGTTGGCCTTGGCGCCGGGATTGAAGGCCGGGCTGGCTGGGGTGCCGACTCGGCAACAGGCTGCGGTGCTGGTCGGCCATTGAGTTTCCATTCGGCTACCTTGTAGAAAAACAACAGCAGCGCCACAAAGACAAGCACCATACCCAAGGTGCCCCACGTAAACCGCTCGGGCGGGGGGCTGAACGGCCGTGAACGCCGGGATTTGTCATGCATGTAGTCCCGGTCCATCAGTCCCATGCCATCGTTCCTTGTGTTTTTTAAGAGCAAGCCGGATGGCCCGCCTTGCGGGATCGCCCGCAACCAACCAGCTGATTATCAGTTGAGCACTGGCCGCACCAGCGCATGCGACGCATCCGAATTTGCGGCCTCCTCGCTTGCCGTTGCACCGGCGTCGCTCCCCGGCGCCAAGTACACCGTGCGCGTCGGAAAGGCGAAATCGACGCCCAGTGCGGCCAGCTCGCGCATGAGTTGCAGGTTCAGCGTCTGCTGGGCGTCCATGTAGGCGTTGTAGCTTGGTTTCTTGACGATATAGACCACTTCGTAATCGAGCGAGCTGTCGCCAAAACCCAGGAGATGCGCGCGATCAAAACGCAGCGTGTCGATGGCTTCGACCAGCCGCTTGACAATTTCCGGAATCGCCTCGGCCTGCTCTGGCGTGGTGCGGTAGGTCACGCCGAACTTGAAGACGATGCGCCGCTCTTCCATGCGCTTGTAGTTTTTCACCACCTGCTTGAGCAGGTCGGTGTTGCTGATGATGATCTGCTCGCCGTTCAGGCTGCGGATGCGCGTGGTTTTCAGGCCGATGAACTGCACCGTGCCGACAAAGCTGTCGATGCCGATGAAGTCGCCGACCTCAAAAGGCTTGTCCACCGCGATCGACAGCGAGGCGAACAAATCGCCCAGGATGTTCTGCACCGCCAGCGCCACCGCGATGCCGCCCACGCCCAGGCTGGCGACAAAAGCGGTGATGTTCACGCCGACGTTGGACAGCACGGCCAGCAGCACCACGGTCCACAGCACGGTGCGCAGCGCCCATGACATCAGCGTGGCGGAGGCGCCTGCCTGCGTCATGCCGTCGGTCGAGTGGCGCTCCTGGTAGCGGCGCAGGCCGATGCTGATCGCCCGCGTGAGCCACAGCCCGAGCTGCAGGGCCACGGCCACAAACCAGAGCTGGCCGACGCGCGCGTTCCAGCGGTCGTTCAGGTCGAGCATGCCCAGGCCGATGAGCAGCGCGGCCAGCAGCATCAGCCAGCGGTTGCTGCCGCCAAGCACCTCGACCACCGTGTCGTCAATGCGGTTGGTGGTCTGCTCGGCGATTCTTTTCATGCGTCCCACGGCAAATCGCAAGGCGATGCGCATCAGCAGGTAGGAAACCAGCGTGGCGGCAATGGCCAGTGACAGGCTGACAAGTGACAGGGAGAAAATATCGGCGGTTTGAAACCAGTCAAGAAAGTCATTCATCCAATGCAGCTTAACCAAAGGGCAGTAACTCGGAAAAACAGCGGAATTGGCCGGCTGACCGATGGCCCGCCTGGTTCACGCTTCAGGCCTTGCCGCCGTCAGGACGCTGGAAATTGAAAAAATTATGAATAAATATGCCTTTTGCGCACGCTGCGTAAGCGCAAATAGCTATTGAAAACATAGCATTTTGGAAGTGCACGACAACGGCATGGCTTGCGCTCCCCGTTTATGCGCAGTGGATGGCGCTGTTGTCTGACACCGCATGTTTGCGCCGGGCGCGCAAAATGCGGCCATCGGCCCACGCGGCCGAACCGGGAAGGGATTGAAAAGTCCTGATCCCTCCACACTCCAGAAGGATGCGCATGACCAAGAAACAGACCCAGAATGACAACCAGCCCCTAGATGAGGAAAGCGGCCAGGGCCACGGCGGCAAGGTTGAAAACGACACCAACAAGACCGGCGCCCACGAGCCCACGCAAAAGAACGAAGGCCGGCGAACCCCCCAAAGCCGCAATGACCGGGAGTCGCACATCGGCAGCAGCAACCAGACGCAGTCACGCCGGGGAAACAGTGGAGGAAGCTCGGGCGGGCATTAGCCGCCAGGCCCGGGGCTTTTTTCAACCCGTCTTCAGCTTGCTCGCCCTGCACGGCTCGCACGGGCCAAAGCGCCGCCCATAATCAACCCACTTATTTCCGGGTGGAGGCGACATATGGGCATGCTGATCGTGGGTTTGATTCTTTTCCTGGGTGCGCACTCCACGCGCATCGTTTCCGAAGGCTGGCGTTCCGCCATGATCAGGCGCCTGGGCGCCGGAACCTGGAAAACCGCTTATTCGCTGGTGTCGCTGATCGGCTTGGGGCTGATCATCTGGGGCTTCAGTCTGGCGCGTCAGCAGCCGGTCCAGTGGTGGCCGGCGCCGTATTTCATGCGCCATGTGGCTTGGCTGCTGACCGCCGTGGCCTTTGTGCTTTTAGCTGCCGCCTATGTCCCGCGCAACCGCATCAAGGCGCGGGTGCACCATCCGATGGCGCTGGGCGTGGCGTTCTGGGCCGTAGCGCATTTGCTGGCCAACGGCAACCGGGGCCACGTGGTGCTGTTTGGCAGCTTTCTGGTGTGGGCGGTGCTGAGCTTTTTTTCGGCCCGCATGCGCGACCGCGTGGCCCGAACCCTGTACCCGGCCGGCACTGTTTCAGGCACCGTCATCACTGTGCTGGCGGGCCTTGCGGCCTGGGCGGCGTTTGCCTTCTGGGCGCACGGCCTGCTGATCGGCATCCGGCCGATGTAGCCGGCCTTGCAGCGCGATGTGCCACGCCGCCGGGCCCGTTTGGACGCACAACGCAGGAAGGCGCGCTTACTTGTCGGGCAGCTCGATCTTGACTTCCAGCACATCGAGGTTTTCCTGTCGTTCCAGGTTGAGCTTGATGTCGTCCGGATTGATCTTGATGTATTTGGCGATCACGGCAATCAGGTCGCGTTGCAGTGCAGGCAAATAGTCGGGCTCATAACTGGTGCGCCCGGAGCGTTCATGCGACAGGATGATCTGCAGCCGCTCCTTGGCGACGTTCGCTGTTTTTTTCTTTTCGCCGAGGAAGAAGGAGAAAAATGAGGCCATGGCTTTTTACTTTCCTCCAAACAGGCGTTTGAAGAAACCGGGTTTTTGGGCATCGATGAAGCGCATCGGCTTGTCTTGGCCGAGAAAGCGATCGATCACGTCCTTGTAGGCTTCGGACACGTCGCTGCCCTGCATGTGTACCGCTGGCACGCCCTGGTTGGACGCCTGCAGCACGACTTCGGATTCGGGAATCACGCCGATCAGCTTGATGCGCAAGATGTCCTGGATGTCTTCGAGCGACAGCATCTGGCCCTGGTCGACGCGGCTGGGGTTGTAGCGAGTGATGAGCAAATGCTCCTTGATCGGCTCGCCGCCGTCGATGGCGCGTTGCGTCTTGCTCGACAGCATGCCCAGGATGCGGTCGGAGTCGCGTACCGAAGAGACTTCGGGGTTGGTCACGACCAGCGCTTCGTCGGCAAAATGCATGGCCATCAGCGCGCCGGTCTCGATGCCGGCGGGCGAGTCGCAGACGATGTATTCGAAGTCCATCGCGGCCAGGTCGTCGAGGATTTTTTTCACGCCTTCGGTGTTGAGTGCATCCTTGTCGCGGGTTTGCGAGGCGGCCAGCACGAACAGTTCGGGGACCTGCTTGTCCTTGATCAGCGCCTGGTTGAGCGTGGCTTCGCCCTGGATCACGTTGATCAGGTCATACACCACACGGCGCTCGCAGCCCATGATCAGGTCCAGGTTGCGCAGGCCGACGTCAAAGTCGATCACGGCGGTTTTATGGCCGCGCAGGGCCAGGCCGGTTGCAAAGCTGGCGCTGGTGGTGGTCTTGCCGACACCGCCCTTGCCGGAGGTGACCACAATGATTTTTGCCATTCGAAAAAGTCCTTATTGAATCGGTAACGCGTTGTTTAGGTCAGGCTGGCAGGACGTCATAAAGACATCATGCATCAAACCTCATCGGATATGTAAGCAAATGCGCCATTTTTAGCTCATCGCCGTCATGACCAGTTTTTCGCCTTCCTGGTCATTGACCAGCCGCACTTGCGTCGGGCGGCCGGCGACTTCGGGCGGGAGCGGGTTTTCGCTGGTGCGGTAGATGCCGGCAATCGACAGCAGTTCGGCTTCCAGCGCCAGCGCAAAGATGCGCGCCTCGGTGTTACCGCGCGCGCCGGCAATGGCCCGGCCGCGCAGCGGCGCATAGACATGGATGTGGCCGTCGGCAATCACTTCGGCGCCGGCATTGACCATGGCCAGCACGACCAGGTCGCGGCCCCGGGCATAGACCTGCTGGCCGGAACGCAGCGGCTTGTCGATGACCAGCGCGCCCAGCGGCGCCGCATGCACTTGCTGCGGCTCCTGCGGCTCCTGCGGTTGTTCGGCCGATGCCGCCGCTGGCCGGGGCGTGAGCAAATGCGTATCGTTGCCGGGCACCAGTCCGGCCTGCCGGGCGGCGGCCATTTGCGCCGGGTTGCCGCCCTTGACGGCAATGGGCACCAGCCGGTAGCTGCCGAGCAGGCCCAGCAGCGCGGGAAAGTCGATGTCGGCCGCGCCCTGGCCTTGCAGCGGCGACAGGTCGATGACCAGCGCATCCTGGTCGAAAAAATCGGGAATGTCGCCAAAGCGCAGCGTCATCTCGCGCGCCAGCGCCGCCAGGTCGGCGGACTTGAGTAGCAGCGCGACCAGCGGAAAATTGGCGCTCTTGATTTCAAAGGTGGTGGGCGTGGCGACAGTCATGGGCGGGCAAGGCTTGGTGAACAAAGGAAAGCAGACCCCGATGGCGCGGCGGCGCCCATGCTGGCTGGAAACCAGAGGGTAGCGCAGGAAGCCCGGCCTTCCCGGCGTCGGGAAGCGGCATTTGTTAGCGTGTGAAACGCTGCGGGGAGATGACCCGGCGTCTGAACCGCCTCAAGCATTGAATGCATGCAGATTGCGCCCATCTGGAAACGTTGAAAACAAAAACGGTCATTATCCCGGAACTTGATGAACTTTCTAACGCTGGCCGGACTGAGCGCCGCGCTTCATGGTTACGTCGCCCTGCGCCTGATTCCCGATCTGGCGCCATTTGCGTCGGCCCGGCTTGTGCTGGCCGCTGTGCTGCTGGCTTCCGCGCTGCTGATTCCCCTGGGGCTGATGGCCCGGCGCATCGCGCGCCCGCCGCTGGCCAACCGGCTGGGCTGGGCCGGCCTGCTGTGCATGGGCCTGTTCTCGACGCTGATGGTGCTGACGCTGCTGCGCGACGCGGCCCTAAGCCTGCTGTGGGCGGCGGATTTCCTGGCGCCGGGCGGGCTGGAACTGGCGCCCTGGCGAACGCTTTCGGCGCAGGCCGTGCCCTTGCTGGGCGGCCTGTCGGCGCTGCTGGGATTCCTGAACGCCCGGCGCACGGCGACGGTGGTGCGGGTCGATGTGCCGATTGCCGCGCTGCCGCTGGCCTGGCAGGGCTTCACCGTGGCGCAGATCAGCGATGTGCATGTCGGGCCGACCATCCGGCAGCGCTATCTGCGCCGCATCGTGGACCGGGTCAATACGCTGGAAGCTGATGTGGTGGCGATCACCGGCGACCTGGTCGATGGCCGGGTGAACGAGCTGGCCGCGCAGGTGGCGCCGCTGGCCGACTTGCGTTCGCGCCACGGCACGTTTTTCGTGACCGGCAACCATGAATACTATTCGGGCGCCCCTGCCTGGATCGACGAGCTGCGGCGCCTGGGGCTGACGGTGCTGCTCAATGAGCATGTGGTGATTGCTGCTGCAGGCGAGACCGCGAGGCCGCTGGTGCTGGCCGGTGTGACCGATTTCAATGCAGGGCAGTTTGACCCGGCGCACCGCAGCGACCCGGTGCGCGCGCTGGCGGGTGCGCCGCTTGAGGCGGTGCGCGTGCTGCTGGCGCACCAGCCGCGCAGTGCGGCTGCGGCGGCTGAAGCCGGGTTTGACCTTCAGCTGTCGGGGCATACCCATGGCGGACAGTTCTATCCGTGGAACCTGTTCGTGCGGTTTCAGCAGCCGTTCACGGCGGGCCTGCACCGCTGGGGAACGCTGTGGGTGTACACCAGCCGGGGAACGGGCTACTGGGGGCCGCCGAACCGGTTTGGCTCGCCTTCGGAAATTACCTGCTTGCGGCTGGTGGCGGCTTGAATTGTTGGCTGGCGCTTCTTGGACCTGCTGGCTGGGCCTGCACCCCGGCCAGCCATGCCACGCAAAGCCACCAGATTTTGTAACTACCTGCCCTTGTCGCAGGCCTACGGCTTTATCGGTTCTTGGTGTTGCCCTTGCTTGGGTTACGCGCAGGGTTGCGTTCGCTTTTGCTTGCTTTTCTTGGGTTTTAAGTTTGGAGCGCCTGCCCGGCGGGCAGGCGCTCACCCCTTAAACCAAAGAAGAACCCACCAAGCCAAAGGCCATCAACAAACAACGCAGCGATCAAATCAGCAGCGTTAATAGCCACCAGACTGCAAGCCAAACAAGGCGACAGCGCAATACCGGTGGGCGTGTTTAGCTATCAAAATTATGCGGTTCAGGCGTTGCGGGCTGTGTCGTCCTGCCGGCGGTCAGGCGGCGCCGGGTGACGGTGGGCGGTTGCGTGACCATGCGCTCCGTGCGCTCGTTCGCCATGGCAGCCAGCGGACCGATCAAGTCGGCTTCGGGCAGGTTGCGCCAGTATTTGCGCGGCATTTCCTTTTGCATCGCCTTGAGCTTCAGGCGCGCCGGATTGAAGGTGTGTCGGTAATAGGTGAGCCAGAGCTGTTCGCCGGCATCGGCGGGCGGCGCATCGCTTTTTTTCGCGCCGGGGCCAAAACGCAGCTGGCCCGCCGTGGCCACCGGGCCGTGGCGGCTGACGCAGTCCCATTCGACGCTGCAGGCGGGCGTGAGGATGGCCCAGCGCATCTGCGTGAAGCGGCGCGCAAAGAACGGCGCCACGGCTTCGACGATGTGGTGTTCGGGCTCGAACCAGGCGACATGCAGCGGACCGTCCTCGGGATGCGCCCGGAAGCGCTCGTCCTGCACCGAGCGGAAACGCACGAAGGCCTTCATTTTGTGCAGGTCGCGCCGTACCGCCTGGGCCATGTGCCCGGCCTGGATCCGGTCTGGGTCGAGCGGGTCGTGCCGCAGGCCGGGCTCGTGCGCCAGGCGCCAGAAAATACGGTAGAGCAGGCCGAAGCGGTTCGGGTCGCGGTGCAGCACGACGCTTTCGCACAGCGCCATGAATTCGGCCGGCACTTTCACGGCCGGTGCGCCGCTGAAGGCTTCGGCATGGTCCGCCGCCGCATTGCCTGGCGCGGAGAACAGGTCCTGTACGGGCGCGCCGGCGGTGTGCCAGGACACCTGTCCGGGCGGTACCTGCCGGGCCAGCAGGCTGCGCGCCGCTTGGCGAAAGCCGTCCAGGTCGGCGGGGCCGCGCAGCATCACCGGTCCCAGCGCGTGCGGGAACAACTCGCTGGTCTGCCGGTCATTTTCTAGGCCCATGCGGCCTGCCCTTCCGGGTCTTTCAAGGCGGGGGGTGACGGCAGCGCCGCCAGGGGTTCAGCGGCCTCCGGTTCGTCGAACAGGCCGGCCTGCATCGGCGCGGGCTGGAGGCTCGCGGCCAGGCTGGCGGCGTCCAGCGTGGCGCCGGGATGGTGGTCGGGCAGCAGCACGAAAGGCCAGACTTTTTTCAACGGCACATGCAGCCGCCGCAGGTCGTCGGCGCGCACATCGCGCACCCGCCGCGCCTGCAGGATGCGCACCACCGCCTTGACGCCCAGGCCGGGAACGCGCAGCAGCATTTCGCGCGGCGCGCGGTTGATGTCCACCGGAAACTGTGCCCGGTGCGCCAGCGCCCAGGCGAGCTTGGGGTCGATGTCGAGCGACAGCATGCCGCTGGCTGAAGCGGCCGCATCAGGCACGATCTCGTCATGGGTGAAGCCGTAGAACCGGATCAGCCAGTCGGCCTGGTACAGCCGGTGCTCGCGCATCAGCGGCGGCGGTTTCAGGGGCAGGCGCGCCGACGCATCCGGAATCGGACTGAAGGCCGAGTAGTACACCCGCCGCATCCTGAAGTCGCCGTACAGCGCTGCGCTGGCGCTCAGGATGGTGCGGTCATCGGTCGCATCGGCGCCGACGATCATCTGCGTGCTCTGGCCGGCCGGCGCAAAAAGCGGCGCGGCGCTGCGCCCGGCCCTGCGCGACTGCGGCAGCGAGATGATGGCGCTGCGCGACTGGTCCTGCGCGGCGCCCCGGGCGTCGTCGATGTGACCGCGCAGCCGCGCCATCGACCGCTGTATCGCGGGGCCGTCCTTTTCGGGCGCCAGCGCCTGCAGGCCGGCTTGCGTGGGCAGCTCGATGTTGATGCTCAGGCGGTCGGCGTACAGCCCGGCGCGCGCCAGCAGTTCGGGCGAAGCGTCAGGAATCGTCTTGAGGTGGATGTAGCCGCGAAAGTCGTGGTCTTCACGCAGCGCGCGCGCCACCTCGACCACCTGCTCCATGGTGTAGTCGGGGTTCTGGATGATGCCGCTGGACAGGAACAGGCCTTCTATGCAGTTGCGGCGGTAAAAGTCAAGCGTCAGGCCGACCACTTCGTCCACGGTGAAGCGCGCCCGGGGAACGTTGCTGCTGACCCGGTTGACGCAGTACAGGCAGTCATAGGTGCAGAAATTGGTCAGCAAAATCTTCAGCAGCGAGATGCAGCGGCCGTCGGGCGCGTAGCTGTGGCAGATGCCGCTGCCTTCGGTCGAGCCAATGCCGCGTCCGCCGACGGAGTTGCGCTTGCCGGTGCCGCTGGAGGCGCACGACGCATCGTATTTGGCGGCGTCGGCCAGGATGGCCAGTTTGTGTTGAAGGGTATATTGAAGCACTGTAATAATGTACAGTGATTCGGCCGGCCGGGTTCCCGGGCTGGCGCAATGACCGCAATGCTGGCCGGTCTTTCAGGCAGGGGTCTGGATTGCTTTTTTGGCCCGGGTTTCCATCATCAGGTAAACCACCGCAGCCACCAGCAGCGGCGCCAGGAAATACACCACGCGGTAGGCCACCAGGCCGGCCAGCAGCTCATGCTGCGCCATGCGGTGCGACAGCAGTGCGACAAATACTGCCTCGAGCACGCCCAGGTTGCCGGGGATGTGGGTGATCACGCCGGCAATCGCCGCCAGCAGCAGCACGCTGGCGACGTTGAAAAAATCGATGCGCTGCTGCAGCAGGATGAACACGATGCCCGACATCAGCAGCCAGTTGGCCGCGCCCATGGCCATTTGCAGCCCGGCCAGCCTGAGCGAAGGCAGCTCGATGTCATGGCCGCGCAGGCTGAAGCTGCGCTGGCTGGAAAAGGCGCAGGCGCCCAGGTAGGCCAGTGCCAAAGCCAGCAGCGCGAAGCCGATCAGGCGCAGCTGGAAAGCGTCGATTTTCCAGCCGGGCGGCAAGGCTGGCGGCTGCAGGCTGAACACCAGCCCGGCGAGCAGCAGGTAGCCGATCCAGTTGGCCAGCATGCTGATCGACATGACGCGGGTGATGGTGCCCAGCGCCAGCCCGAGCCGCGAATACAGCCGGTAGCGAAAAGCGATGCCGCCTACCACCGAGCCGAGGTTGAGGTTGAAGGCATAGCTGACGAAGGTCAGCTGCATCACGGTGGAGGCGCGTAGCGTGTGGCCCGTGTAATGGCGCCCCAGCAGGTCAAAGCAGCTGTAAAGCCCGTAGCTGGCGGCGGCCAGCGCCACCGCGCCCCAAGACGCGGACAGCGGATAGTTTCGCAGCGAGGACAGCACCCTGCCCCATTCGATGCTGTGCGCCTGCGACACCAGCAGCCAGGCGACCAGCGCGAAAAAAAGGGTCGAGGCGGCGCGCCGCAGCCACGGCCACCAAGCCCGGTCGGCGAGCTTGCGCCGCACGCCTTGCGGCCCGCCCGGGGGCGCTGAAGACCGCAGGCTGTCGCTCATGGGCGCCTCACACCGCGTCGGCCTGGCTGACCTGGTCGGTGCCGGCGGTTTCGGCCGCGTCGGTGGGCGCCGTGGCCAGCATCAGGCGCGGCGCATGCGCCGGCAGCCAGCCGGCCCAGGCCGGAAAGCGGCTGAGCAGGTGAAAGACAAAAAAGCTGCGCAACACGCGCCACCAGTTCGATTCCAATAGATCATCTGCATGGATCTGCCTGCAATTGTTTTGCACCAGGTCGTCGAGCCGCGCGCCTAGGAGCTGGTTGAAGGCGCGGTCCTTGATGATCACGTTGGCCTCCAGGTTCAGCGACAGGCTGAGCGGGTCCAGGTTGCTTGAACCGACCGTGGACCAGGCATCGTCCGACACCGCAACCTTGCCGTGCAGCGGCCGCTCGCAATATTCGAAGATCTGCACGCCGGCCGACAGCAGGTGGTGGTACAGCATGTTGGCGGCGGTCTTGACAATCGCCATGTCGGGCTCGCCCTGCAGGATCAGCCTGACCTCGACGCCGCGCCGGGCGGCCCAGCGCATTTCCTTGAGCAGCCGGTAGCCCGGAAAAAAGTAGGCGTTGGCAATCACCACGCGGTGCCGGGCGGCGCGGATGGCGATGCGGTAATGCCGCTCGATGTCGGTGGTGTGTTGGCGGTTGTCGCGGGTGACAAAAATGGCGGCGGCGTCGCCCGCTGGCGCTGATGGGGTGCGCCAGCCCTCGGCCAGCCGGTAGGCGCGATCGGCCAAGCGCTCGCGCAGGTGGCCGGCCATGGTTTGGGACGCATTGCGCTGACCGGCGGCCAGCGCATCGTGCACAAACGCGTGAATCTGCGCAACCAGCGGCCCCACGATCTCCACCGAGTAGTCCTGCTTGGCCTCGGGGCCGAAGTCAGCCAGGTGGTCGGCGGAGTAGTTGATGCCGCCGACAAAGGCCCGCTCGCCATCGACGACCACGATCTTGCGGTGCATGCGGCGAAACAGGTTGGTGCGCCAGCCCCAGAGCCGGGGCGCGGGATCGAACACATGCACGCGCACGCCGGCCTGCAGCAGGGCGGAGATGAAGGCGGGCGACAGGTCGGGCGAGCCGAAGCCGTCAATCGTGATGTCGATCTGCGCGCCACGCGAAGCCGCTTGCAGCAGCGCCGCATGCAGCGCCAGCCCGACCTTGTCTTCGAACAGGATGAAGGTTTCCAGCATCACCTCGCGCCGGGCTGCTGCAATGCACTCGAACACGCGCGGAAAAAATTCTTCGCCGTTTTCCAGCAAGTGAAACGAGTTGCCGCTGACCCAGCGCGTCATGACGACCCCGCGCGGCCTGCTTTGCAGGCCTGGGCGCGCTCCAGGGAACCTTGTCGTGTCGTGCCGGGGCGTGCCATTGGGTCTGCGCTTTTACAGCCTGATTTCGGCCGCCAGCGGCGCATGGTCCGACAGGTGCGACCACGGATGGCTGGGCAGCACGATGGGCGAATGGCCGACCGCATTGCGCACATAGATGCGGTCGAGCTGCAGCAGCGGCAGCCGGGCCGGAAAGGTGCGCGCCGCGTGGCCGTTGGCCTGCACGAAAACCTCGTGCATGTTCGCGCCCTTGGCCATCTGCGCATGGGCGCGGCGGCGCCAGTCGTTGAAGTCGCCAGCCACCACGACGGGCGAGCGCGCCGGGATTTCCTTGCGCACCATGTCGCACAGCAGCTTGATCTGCTGGGTGCGGTGGGTTTCGACCAGTCCCAGGTGCACGCAGATGGCGTGCACATTGCGGCTCTGGCCGGGCACCTGCAGTTCGCAATGCAACATGCCGCGCCGCTCGGGGCCGCTGATGGAGATGTCGCGGTTTTCAAACTTGACAATCGGAAACTTCGACATCACCGCGTTGCCGTGGTGGCCGTTGGTGTAGACCGCGTTGCGGCCATAGGCAAACTGTTCCCAGATGCTGTCGGCCAAGTATTCGTAATGTGGCTCGTCGGTGTAGTTGTCGAACTTTTCGGCATGCTTGAGATGGCTGCCGGCGACTTCCTGCAAAAACACCACGTCCGCGCCTACCGTGCGCACCGCGTCGCGCAGTTCGGACAAGATGAACTTGCGGTTGAAAAAGGTGAACCCCTTGTGGATGTTGACCGTCAGCACCTTGAACGAACAAGGCGCGCTGACTTCGGAATCGACTTGGTCAGCAGCCTTGTCGGCGGGTGCGCTAGGCGATGCAGGCAGGGACGGGTCGGGAATGAAAGGCTGCATAGGAAGTGAAGAACCGGAAAAAGGCACGAAAAGCCCTGGTGATTGTTTGTCTGCAGGGTTGGAGGATCTGTAGGACAGTAACTTATTTAAGCCTGTCCAGCCAGCGCCACATCTCTTCAATCCGGCAGCTGGCATGACAGGCAAACCTAACTGACTGCGGGCTGAATGGTTTTCTGGAAAGCTTGCTGCGGCGATTCAATCGTCGGCATCGGCCATCGGCATTGTGCTTGTTTCATCACCCAACTAGGAGTGAATTGAAATGCAGCCAACAGTTGGCAGCGCTGGTTTGTTGTTATTGAAAGCCATACGTCCTACATGGAGTCCTGTTTTCTTTCGATGAAAAAGGCAGGCGAGCAACCTTAAATTCGAGACAGCTCTTGATGCATGCGACGCGTCGAGCGTAATGTTTAACAACCCTGCGGGGTAAGGGAAATAGCATGTCGAAAAAATTGTTTTTGAAATCGATCTCCATGACTGCTGCAGTGGCAGTTTCGTTGTTGCTTGGGGGTGTGGCCCAGGCGCAAACCGGTGGAACGGCTGCAGGCTCTACCTCAGGAATGGCCGGCTCGGGCACGAATAGTTCCAATGATGCTTCTGGAAAGCCTTTGAGTGCTGAAAACCCTTCCGCATCAGGCAATGCCGCACGCAAGCCTGCAATGCCGAGCGCTAGCGGTGGAACCCCTGCGGGCATGGCGGGCTCGGTTACGAATAGCCCTAATGACGCTTCTGGAACGCCCATGAGTTCCAGCAATCCTCCTGCTACCGGTACCGCTAAACCGCGCAGTGGCATGGCCAAATCTGGCGGCATGGCCAGTGACCATGATGCTTCTGGAACCGCCGGCAAGACCCGCGAATCCAGTATGAAAAATTCTGAAAAGAAAGCAGACAAATCGCAAAGTTCTTCCATGAAAGGCAAATCTGGCATGGATTCAAAAAGCACCGAACGCAACAGTGCGACCAACCCTGCAACCAACTCTGGCATGACTCCTAATAGTCAATCCACCACCAATACGCGATGAAACGAGTTATCCAGCTAATTTTTAAAGTCATTCCCAATTGAGTAGGGTGCCGAGTGGGTCCAGGGAAAGGCTTGAAATACCTTTTTGTCGAACTTTGGCCATACCCGGCACGATCAAACACTCCATATGACGCTCGCTGACTGGTCTGGTCACCAAATACTCAGTATGCAACTAGGCTTGCCGGCAAGCGGTGTTTATTTAGGCCGGGGTGCTATCAATGATTTGTCGGGCCGTGAAAGTGTCCCGTCGCGCAATTCAGCAACTGCTCGGCCTATGGCGCGTGCAACATTCTTAACTTCTTCCTGCATGGCGGTGTCAACGTCCAATGTGTCATGGCTGGTGGCATAGGGCTCGTAATAACCAACAAACCGGTCGAGCCGCGACTTGCTGCCGGCGTCCACCAGCCCCATCCAATCCAGCCAGTCCGACAGGCCACGCCGCGAGCCTTCAATGCCGGCCACGTCGCCATGCACCACCAAGCCGTAAACCCGGCCGGCCAGGTGCTTGGGGTAGTCCCATCCCTGGAGTTCCAGCGCCTTGGCCTCTGCCGGTTTTTTGCCATGCGTCGAGCTTGGGTCCGGGTTGCCGCCGTCGGCGCAGACCAGCCGGTCGATCATCAGCTTGAGCGGGCTGGGCGACTGGTACCAGTACACCGGCGTGACGATGATCACGGCATGCGCGGCGGTCCAGCGCTCATAAATATCGGCCATCCAGTCGCTGGTCTGCCCCAGCGCATGGTTGGGGTAGCAGCTGCACGGCCAGTGGCACAGCGGCATGGCGGTGGACACACAGCCCTTGCACGGATGGATGTTGAGGTGATAGCTTGACGTCAGCAGACTTAAGTCGAGCACATCGACCTCCAGCTGCGACTCCTTGAGTGTTTCTTCGGCCCACTTCACCATGCGAAAGGTCTTGGAGATTTCGCCAGGGCAGGAGCCGTCGTTGCGCGACGAACCACAGATGAGCAGCACGCGTGAACGCGTGGCCGGTTTGTGCCAAGCGGCCTGCGCGGTTTCAATCTTTTCGCGCGTCGCCCGCCACTCCGATGACAGGTCGTAGTCTGGATCGGCGTAGCCCGGGCCAGCTTTGTCTGTCAGTGGCTCCTTGCGGCCTTCCTGGTAGGCATCCCAGGCAAGAGCTTCGACGCGCGTGATGGCTTCGTCTTCAGCGCGAAATGCCGGGTCCATGAAAGATTGCATGAAGCGTTCATGGAACGCGCTGCGCGACAACGGGGCTGGCGCCTGGCCTTTGCGTACTTCAGTCATTGCACCAGTTTATGCACGCCGGGCGCTGCCAGCGCCAGGTCTGGATTTTGTCTTACAACGCCTTAGGATTTTTCCGATGAATTGGGAAAAAATGCATGGTGAGCGGCTATTACGCAATAACTGTGGTTGTTGTCAGCTATTAAAAAAGGAGTGGCCGCTATTTCTTGCGGACATGAAGAGACCCGCACCACCGCGCGCAAAAGCGCAGCCGTGCAGGTTTTTTCAAGACGCCGGCTTGGCAAATACGCGCAACCGAAAAGCTGTCGGTCAGCCCTTGTAGTGCATGCCGCCGTGGTGGCCTAGGCCTTCGCTGTCACCCATTTTGCGGTGCTCGGCATCAAAGGTCTTTTGCTGTTCAAGGCTCAGCGCGGCGTAAAAAGCCTTGGTGGCGTCGCCGCGCTTGTCCATCTCGGCATTCATTTCAGCCATGCGCTGGGTGCGCAGCGCCTTCATTTTGTCGATGCGCTCGGGCGTGGTCAGCTTGTCGAGTTCGGCGCGCTGCGCGGCCATGGGACGTTCGCCGCTCATCATGCGGGCCGGCGGCTGCATCGAGGCGGTGAAGGTGGTCCAGGCGCCTTCCTGGGCTGGCGTGATCTTGAGCCTGGCTTTCAGTTCGGCCTGGCGCTTGGCCATCCAGGCCTGCATTTTGGCGGAGTCGTGGCGGCCCATCGTGTGTTCGCCGTGATGCGGCATGGCGTTCTGGGCTGCCGGTGCCGACGTGCCGGGTTGCAGCGCGGCCGGGGCCGCGTCGGTGCCTTGCGCGATGGCGTTCACGCCGGCGGTGGCCAGCAGGCTGGCAAGGACCAGGCCGTTCAGTGATTGGAGTGCGAATTTCATAAAAGCTTCCCTTTGGGTGAAAAAGGTCTGGCACCAGGAATTGGCGACAGCTTGGATGCAAGTCTGGCGCGCCTGTGTATCGCCGCCATTGCGCCGTTGTGATGGTTTGTAAAGTTGGGTGAAATCCGTGTGGCAACCACCG
Organism: Polaromonas sp. DSP2-3-2b2; assembly: GCF_049895905.1. Taxonomy (NCBI): domain Bacteria; kingdom Pseudomonadati; phylum Pseudomonadota; class Betaproteobacteria; order Burkholderiales; family Comamonadaceae; genus Polaromonas; species Polaromonas sp. DSP2-3-2b2. The sequence goes on from NZ_JAFCTH010000010.1 coordinate 144,150, forward strand.
GTTTTTTACAGCCTGCCTGGGATATGCTTTGGCCTCCAAACGTAACAGGAACCGGGCTGGCCATGAGTTTTTTATCGGAACTGAAAAGTCGGGCCAATGCGTTGCAAGGCCTGGAACTCGGCGCGCAGCGTGACCTCATGGCCTCTACCCAAGCCTGCGAGCAGGCCTGCCGAACGGCGCTGGTGTATCTGCAGGATTTGTGCGCCCAGCTCAATGTGATCAAGCCGCCGGCGCCAGTGGTTTACAGCCTGGACGGCAAGGCGCCTTTTGCCCCTTTCGCGGCGCTGGCGCAGCGCAATTTCCGCTGTGACGCGCGCCGCAAGATGCTGCGCAATGCCGAAGTGTGCGATTACATCGGCGTTGGCTGGGATTTGTTGCCCGCCACCGGGCCGGTCGCCACCCACACCGTCAGCGTGAACTTTCCGCCCGACCTGGCGCGGGTGACCGAGCGCCTGTCGGTCGGCCAGATCGCCCACGAGCGCAAGGAGCAGCGCCATCCCGAAACCAGCAAGCTTTTAGCCTATGTGTTCGACTACCAGACCGAAGCGCACGCCTTCATCACGCTGACGCCCGACCATGACACCGGCTGCATCGCCTTTCGCGTGACCAACGTGGGCGGCTTCGGCGTGCTCACCACCCGTTATCCGGCCGCGCAGGTCACGAACCGGCTGCTCGACGAACTGGCAAAAAAGCTGGTCGGCCAGCCCAGCCGATTCGGCTGACAACGGCGTCCCTTTCCGCACAGGGATATTGCCCGGCCAGCCCGTGAGTGCTTACAATGTTTGCAGCTTGTCGGGGTGCCCGGGATGTTCACATCCGGGGCTGAGATCGCAAATTTGCGAGACCCGCTGAACCTGATCGGGATCATCCCCGCGTAGGAAACAAGGCACTTTGGCTCCGGAAATCCGTCATTCCTCGTAGAGAAGGTTTTTTGACGGCGACAGCTCCGGCTCCCCAGGCAGGCACACCACCTTTTTCTGGAGACAGCCATGGCCAAAACCCCTCTTTCCGTCAACGCAGCGGACCTGACTCGCCGCATCACGCGCACGCCTTTTCCGGGCTCGCGCAAGATCTACATCGAAGGCTCGCGCCCCGACATCCGCGTGCCGTTTCGCGAGGTCAGCCTGACGGACACGCTGGTGGCCGAAGGCAGCGAGACCCGCCGCGAGGCCAATCCGCCGCTGCGCCTGTTTGATTCGTCAGGCGTGTACACCGACCCGACGGTGGCGATCGACATCACGCGCGGCCTGTCTGCATTGCGCGCCGCCTGGATAGCCGAGCGCGGAGACACCGACGTCCTGCCCGGCATCAGCAGCGCCTATGGCCGCGAACGCCTGAACGACCCTTCGCTGGCTGCACTGCGCATGGCCCACGCGCCGGTGCCGCGCCGCGCCAGGGTGGGTGCCAATGTCTCGCAGATGCATTACGCGCGCAAAGGCATCATCACGCCGGAGATGGAATACATCGCCATCCGCGAGAACCTGGTGCGCGCCCAACTGGCCGAACGCCTGGCGACCGAGCGCATGCCCAAGACCGGCCATTCGTTCGGCGCGTCGATTCCCAAGGACATCACCGCCGAATTCGTTCGCGACGAAGTGGCGCGCGGCCGCGCCGTGATTCCAAACAACATCAACCACCCCGAAACCGAGCCGATGATCATCGGCCGCAACTTCCTGATCAAGGTCAACGCCAACATCGGCAACTCGGCCGTCACGTCGAGCATCGAAGAAGAAGTGGACAAGCTGGCCTGGTCGATCCGCTGGGGCGCCGACACCGTGATGGACCTCTCGACCGGCGAGAACATCCACGAAACCCGCGAATGGATTTTGCGCAACTCGCCGGTGCCGATTGGCACGGTGCCGATTTACCAGGCGCTGGAAAAGGTCAACGGCAAGGCCGAGGACCTGACCTGGGAAATCTTCCGCGACACGCTGATCGAGCAGGCCGAGCAGGGCGTGGACTACTTCACCATCCATGCCGGTGTGCGCCTGGCCTATGTGCCGCTGACGGCCAACCGGCTCACGGGCATCGTCTCGCGCGGCGGCTCCATCATGGCCAAGTGGTGCCTGTCGCACCACAAGGAAAGCTTTCTGTACGAGCATTTCGAGGACATCTGCGAAATCATGAAGGCCTACGACGTGTGCTTCTCATTGGGCGACGGCCTGCGCCCCGGCTCAATTGCCGACGCGAACGACGAAGCGCAGTTCGCCGAGCTGCACACGCTGGGTGAACTCACGCAAATCGCGTGGAAGCACGACGTGCAGGTGATGATCGAAGGCCCCGGCCATGTGCCGCTGCAACTGGTCAAGGAAAACGTCGAGAAGCAGCTCGAAGCCTGCTTTGAAGCGCCGTTCTACACGCTTGGCCCCTTGATCACCGACATCTCGCCCGGCTACGACCATATTTCGTCCGCCATGGGCGCGGCCAATATCGGCTGGTACGGCACGGCGATGCTGTGCTACGTGACGCCGAAAGAGCATCTGGGCCTGCCGAATCGCGACGACGTGAAGCAGGGCCTGATCGCCTACAAGATCGCCGCGCATGCGGGCGACTTGGCCAAGGGCTACCCGGGCGCGCAGATGTGGGACAACGCGGTCAGCAAGGCGCGCTTCGAGTTCCGCTGGGAAGACCAGTTCCGCCTGGCGATCGACCCCGACACGGCGATGGCCTACCACGACGAAACCCTGCCCAAGGAAAACGCCAAGGTGGCGCATTTCTGCTCGATGTGCGGGCCGAAGTTCTGCTCGATGAAAATTTCGCAGGAAGTGCGCGAGTTTGCGCGGCTGAACCCCTCAACGACGACCTTGGCGAAGGCGCCGGGCGTGATTGCCATCCAGCAGATCAGCAGCGGCTTTGCGGAAAAAGCCGAGGAATTTCGCAAGGGCGGCAGCGAGATTTATTCCTGAATCGACCTGGTTCCCGTTTGACTCCTTCCCCCTCTGGGGGAAGGCAGGGATGGGGGCCTCCCCAAACCGAATCAGGAGTCGCTTGCATATGCTATTAAAAAAGGGGCTTAGGAACCAGAGCTTATCGACAGCTAAGCTAAGTTCCTATCGTGATTCAGAAAAACCGGTATTTCAGGCA
>NZ_JAFCTH010000011.1:0-126195 GCF_049895905.1 Polaromonas sp. DSP2-3-2b2
TCCAGCGCAGGGTGCCGCCGCGCACGACGAATTCGGTCTGCGAGAACAGCCAGTCAGCCACGGCGCTGTGGCCGGTGGCGGGTCTGAGCGATGCCGCGCTGGCGGAAAAAATCCGCGCTGACGGCATCGATGTACTAATCGACCTGTCAGGCCACACATCCAAGCACCGACTGTTGAGCTTTGCCCGCAAACCGGCGCCGGTGCAGGTCAGCTGGATCGGCTATCCCGGCACTACCGGCCTGAGCAGCATGGATTACTACCTGTGCGACCGCTTTGTGCTGCCGCCCGGGCAATTCGACCATCTGTTCACGGAAAAGCTGGTGCATTTACCGGCCCTTGCGCCGTTCCTGCCGTACGCAGAGGCACCGCCGGTCAATAATCTGCCGGCGCTGAGCAACGGCTATCTGACCTTCGGCAGCTTCAACCGTCCGAGCAAAATCAGCCGCGCCGTGATCGCGCTGTGGTCGCAACTGCTGCGCGCTTTGCCCGACTCGCGCATGGTGCTGGGGGCGATGCGCGAGGACGGCCAATACGACACGCTGATCGCCTGGTTTGCCGCAGAGGGGATTGCACGCGAGCGTCTTGATTTTCATCCGCGCTCAAACATGCAAGCCTATCTGGCGCTGCACCATCAGGTCGATGCCTGCCTCGATGCCTTTCCCTATAACGGCGGCACCACCACCTGGCATGCGCTGTGGATGGGCGTGCCGACGCTGACGCTGGCCGGGAGCACGGTCGCGGGCCGCACCGGCGCTTGCATTCTTGGGCATGTCGGGCTGGACGCGTTGGTTGCGCAGGACGCAGCGGCATTCGTGCAGCAGGGCGTGTCGCTGGCAGCCGATAACTTTTCCACGCTGGCGAACCTGCGCAGCGGGCTGCGCAAACGTTTTGCGCAGTCGGCGGCAGGCCGGCCTGAGGTTATCGCCGCCGGTCTGGAACGCGCCCTGCGCAGCATGTGGCAGCGCTGGTGTGCCGGCTTGCCAGCAGCATCATTTGCAGTGAACTCTGCAAGCGGGCAGAACATATTTAACACGATGCAAGAGGCAGAGGTATGACATCACTCCACGAAATACCGCCGATTTATGTCACGCAGCCTTTCTTGCCGCCACTGGCAGAGTTCATCCCCTATCTGGAACAAATCTGGGAAAACAAGCGGCTGACCAATGGCGGCCCGTTTCACCAGCAATTGGAACAGGCGCTGTGCGACTACCTGGGTGTGAAACACATTTCCTTGTTCACCAATGGCACATTGGCGCTGATGACCGCCCTGCAAGCGCTGCGCATCACGGGCGAAGTGATCACTACGCCGTATTCGTTTGTTGCCACCAGTCACTCCCTGTTATGGAATGGCATTCGGCCTGTGTTTGTCGATATTGACCCTGTCACGCTTAACCTTGACCCCGCCAGGATTGAAGCCGCTATCACGCCGCAAACCACCGCCATCATGCCGGTGCATTGCTACGGGCATCCATGCGATGTAGCGGCGATCCAGAAAATTTCCGATAACTATGGTCTGAAGGTAATCTATGACGCTGCGCACGCATTTGGCGTGCAATCCGACGGCGTCAGCGTGCTCAACCACGGCGACCTGTCGGTGCTGAGTTTTCATGCGACCAAGGTGTTCAATACTTTCGAGGGCGGGGCTATTGTTTGCCACGACGCCAAAACCAAACAGCGTGTCGACAACCTGAAAAATTTTGGAATTGTGGATGAAGTAACTGTAGTGGCGCCCGGCATCAACGGCAAGATGAGCGAGGTCAATGCGGCTTTTGGTTTATTACAACTAATAGGCATTGATGAAGCACTGCAAAAACGTAAAGATGTGGACGGGCATTATCGCCGTGGCCTTGCTGATATTAACGGGATCCATTGCGTGCCCGATGCAGGTCAGGAGATTGCCAACTACTCTTATTTTCCAATCCTAGTGCAGCAGGGCTATCCGCTGAGTCGGGATGACCTGTATCAAAAGCTGTGCGATGCCGGCATCTATGCGCGCCGCTACTTCTATCCGTTAATCAGCGAATTCCCCATGTATCGGGGTATGCCTTCTGCTACGCATGCTAACCTGCCAGTGGCCACCAAGGCGGCGAATGAAGTGATTTGCCTACCTATTTATCCAGACCTGCAACCCTCTCAAATCAATCGCATCATTGATTTGATCAAGGCGTGATAGTGTGCATATGAAAACAATCATCTACGGCAATGGTGCGATAGCAAAAATACTATTCTCGTATGCGCGCCACAGCATGAATATCGTCGGCTTTACGGTTGACGACGCATGCATCGCCGATAACACCGACAGCTATCTGAAGTTGCCGCTCGTGCCGTTCAGCCAGGTAGAAAAGCAGTTCGACCCAGTTTCGCATAATATGATCATGGCGATGGGCTTCATCGAGATGAATGAGTTACGGGTAAGGAAGTATCTCGAAGCCAAACAAAAAGGCTACTGCTTCACAAGTTTTGTTCACGCGTCAGTCTTAATGCACGACGATGTAGTGATCGAAGAGAACAGCGTGATCCTGGACCAAGTTGCTATCCATCCTGGTTGCAGAATAAGGCGGGGTACTTTTATATCGAGCAATGTCAATATCGGCCATGATTGCATCGTCGGCGAATCTAACTGGATCAATTCCGGCGTTGCCATCGCGGGCGGCTGCAACATAGGTGAGGGCTGCTTTTTTGGCGTCAACTCCTCGGCAGGGCATGGATTGCGTATCGGGGCGCGTAACTTCATTGCGGCAAATACCCTAATCAACAAGCATACGGAAGACGATGAAGTTTACTTGTCTGAGCCAGGTCAGCTTTTCAAGTTGAAAAGCAAATCGTTCCTCAGGTTCAGCCGAGTACTGGATTAACCGAATGGAACGAATGAGGGAAACCGATTTGGAACAAACAGGGGCAGACACCACGGCTGATATTACAAAATCTTGTATGGCAAAAATTGTACCGGCATTTCTTTCGCATGCCAGACGCACGCCGTATAAGCAGGCGATCTGGTGCGAAGGGAACACCGCAAGCTATCAGCAGCTTGCTCAGCTGGTATGCCGCTGGTCAAACGCAATGATGTCACGCGGTGTTAAGCGTGGCGACCACATTGGGGTAATACTACCCAACAGCATCGAGTTCGTCGCCTTGATACTGGTTGCGGCTGACCTTGGCGCAGTGCTAGTGCCATTGAACACCTCGCTGACACTAGCCGCCGTGCAAAGAGCTTTTGAGGTAGTAGAGGTGAAGCATGTGGTTTCAACAGCTGCTTTATTGCAGGGTTTTCTTAGGTCTGTTTCACTAGCGGATTTCGTACTGAAAGATGGCCTATGGCTGAGCGTAGACGAAGGGTTAGATGGTGCAATACTATTAGCTGATCTGCTGCACGATGTGAAACCCGATGCCCAGCCACTCAATGCCGCCTTGGAAGAAGATGCCTTAATTCTGACCATGACATCAGGCTCCACCGGCGACCCCAAACCCATTATCCTGACGCAACGTACCAAGTACAACCGTGCCGTTGCTGCAATCGAGCTCTATGGCATCACGGAACATGACAGGACGCTGGCAGCTACGCCGCTCTATCATTCCCTGGCCGAAAGGCTGGCGCTGATTCCGCTGCTGACCGGCGGTACTTCATTGCTGATGTCCAAGTTCTCGGCTACAGCATGGCTGCAATGTGTGGCTGAGCAAACCGTTACTTTTACTATCGCTGTCTCTTCGCAGCTTAAACAGATTGCCGAGGAATTAGGCGACGAGGTTCATACATACGACACTACCAGCTTGCGCTGCCTCGTGTCTTCATCGGCATTACTGGATCACCAAGTCAAAGCTGAACTGATCTCAAAATTTAATTGCGAATTCCATGAGTGCTATGGCACTTCTGAAATCGCGATTGCATCCAATCTTGATGGTATTGCGGCAAAGGCCAAGCTCCAGTCAGTCGGCATCGCTGCCCCTGGCGTTGCCATCAAGATCATCGGCAAAAATGATGATATCGTTGGCAATGGCGAAGCCGGTGAAATTGTCTGCAAGACCCCCATGCTATTTGACGGCTATTTTAAACGCCCCGACCTGACTCAGGCGGCCATGTGGGGCGAGTACTTTAGGACAGGCGACACCGGCAAGCTGGATGAAGACGGCTTTCTCCATTTTCTGGGGCGTACCAAAGACATTATCATCTCCGGCGGTATCAATATCTATCCTGCGGATATTGAAGCGGTGGTCACTGACCATGGCTCGGTGACGGAAAGTGCTGCCTTCGCATTCCCTGACGAACGCTTGGGTGAAGTGGTTGCTATTGCGGTGGTGCCTGCCAAGAAGGCTGAGTTCGATTTGAAGCAACTCCGTTTCCACTGCTGCGAGCGGCTGGCAGATTTTCAGCAGCCAAGAAAATTCTTTGTAGTAGATGAATTACCTAGAAACGGCATGGGCAAGCTGATGAAGTTTCAGCTGATCAAGACATTTGCGCCTAATACGCCTTAAGGCCTAAAGGATAGGAGAAATTATGCAAAACAATACATCATCACCAAAAGCAGAACCATTGAAACTAGGGTTCATCGGCGGCTCCATCAATTCTGCAGTTGGCTACTCGCACTTCGTATCCTGCACCATGGATAAGCAATGGCAGTTAGTTGCAGGTTGCTTTAGCAAGAATCCGGTATTAAATCATGAAACCGCCCGGTTGTATGGGATCGGCCACGATCGCTTATACGATACCTGGCAAGACATGCTTGTCAAAGAAAAAGGTCAATTGGATGCCGTGGTGATACTCACACCCACTCCAGTACATTTTGAAAACGTTATGGCGTGCATGCGCGCCGGTATTGCGGTCATCTGCGAAAAATCTCTGGCCATTAACAGCGCCCAGGCTCAAATCATCCTTAACGTACGTAATGAGCTAAAAGCTTTTCTGGCCGTCACTTATAACTACTCTGGTTATCCGATGCTGCGTGAGCTGGCTAAAAGGATAGGTGATGGAAAACTGGGAAAAGTTCTGCACTTCCAGGTAGAGATGCCACAGGAAGGATTTATTCGTGTGGATACCCAAGGCATCAAACCTGTACCGCAATCCTGGCGTCTTTTCGACGGTGATATCCCAACCTTGCATCTGGACCTCGCAGTGCACCTGCATCAGATCATCCATTACCTAATAGGGGAAAAGCCCGTCGAACTGGTTTCGGACCAGAACCACTACGGCTGGTTTTCGGGTGTAGTGGATAACGCGAGCTGTCTGTGCCGCTATACAGGCAATGTTCAAGGCCAACTGTGGTTCAGTAAAACAGCGCTAGGACACAGAAACGGCCTGAAAGTCCGTATCTATGGCGACCAAGGATCTGCCGAGTGGTCCCAGGTTAATCCTGAGGAGTTGATGCTGTCATATGTGGACGGCCGTCGCGAGATTCTGGACCGTGCGGCTGCGGTAGAGGTCACCAATCAGCGTCGATATAACCGCTTCAAGGCAGGCCATCCGGCCGGCTTTGTCGAAGCTTTTGCAAATCTTTATAGCGATATCGCTGACGGCCTGCGCAAGTACAAGTGTACCGGCGCATGGCAGTCGGATGAAGTGTTCAGCGCCGAACTTGCACTGGAAGGCATGCATTTTTTAGAAGCAATGATCTTTTCGGCGAAAACTAGAGCTTGGAAGGTTGTTGGTGGCCCATTGAATGGGATAAGCAAGGAATTGACACTGTGTGAGGGCGCCTCATACGATTCATCTGAACAATCCCTTAAAAACCACTGGGTCGCATGTAACTAAAAAGACAAAGTGCCGAGCGGGCTTCGTAGGTCAGCTTAAAAGCCTAATTTTGTAGAAATACTTTAGAGAACAACGCAATGCAAGACAGTATTCGACTATTTGTGCTGGGATTACTCCAAAAGAAATCTAGGCTACCTAAAGACTTTGATGATACAAGTGATTTTATCAAGGCTGGTATCGTAGATTCGATAGGCATAATCAAATTTATACTGGAGCTTGAATTCAGGTTCAATGTTGAAATAGAAGATGCTGATATCGAGTCTGAAGGCTTCCGCTCTGTGCAAGGGCTAGTAACGATGATCGACAGGAAAGTCTTTGCTGGAACTGAATAAGGTGATGGTTGCCTCTAAATGCAGTCGGAAATCTCATGCCACCGAATAGAAGGTGGTAAAAATTTAAAAAATGATGAAACTCATCACTTAAAATAATAAGAAATTCTTTCCATTAAAAATTGAAAGTAAATTTAATAATGCTAGATTATAAAAAAATAATAGAATATTTTTCTATGAACATAGCGGAGGGCGATCGTTTCTTAGCCCAATCCTTGTTGCTTAGTGAAAATCGTAAGCCAATATATTTTTTCGGACGTAATGACTTATCAGCTCGTTTAAGTGAAATAATCAACACGGATGGATTTATAGATGACTATGAGCCATCTGGATCGTATTGGCACGAAAAGCCAGTTTTTTCGCTAGATCAGATCAGAAGAGATGCTGTTATCGTGAACTGCGTCATTAATTCTCGACCGAGAACAGCGTTATTCAGGATCAGAGAAGCAGGGTTTTTGCATGTGTTGTCTTATTCGGATTTATGTAGAGCGCTGCCTGATCTTGTACCATTACCAGACTTCGTAGCACACACTAGAGCAGATATAGCTGCTCACCCAGAAAAATGGAGAAAAGTCTATGAGTGCTTAGCTGATTTTGAATCAAGAGAAGTTTTCGATGATGTGCTTCGCTATAGGCTAACGGCAGATCAATCAGCATTAGACAAGTACTCCTTCCGGCCTCAGGATCAGTATTTTGAAGATTTCATGGATTTTGACCGGGAGATTTTCGTCGATGCAGGGGGATTCGATGGTGACACAACGGAGCAATTTTGTCTGAGATATCCAAACTACCAGAAGGTTTATCTTTTTGAACCGTCATCTAAAAATATTTCTCTGGCAAAGAAGCAGCTAGCAAATTTTAACTCAATTGAATTCATAGAAAAAGGTGTTTCTAATGAAGAAGGTACGCTTTATTTTAATTCAAATGAGGGCTCAGCTAGCGCTGTATCAGCGGTCGGCGATTGCACAATTAACGTAACGACAATTGATTTGTATCTTCATGAAAAAGTTTCTTTTATAAAGATGGACTTAGAGGGTTGGGAAATCAATGCACTTAAAGGTGCAAAGAATCATATTGTTAGAGATCATCCAAAACTTGCGATAGCCGTTTATCACCACCCATCAGATATCTGGGGTATTTTCGACTTTATCAACAGCCTCCGATGCGACTATCAGGTATTTTTGCGGCATTACACTGAAAGTTGGACGGAAACGGTAATGTTTTTTGTGCCGCAGAAATTTTAATTGTATGAAGTGCAGGTATTCACACCAAGCTGAAACTGAAACTGTTACGATTAAGCGGCGCAATGTTTCCACTGCGGCAATGCAAAGATTTACTGTCTGTTTGTGTTCCACTAACTCTGCCTTTTTGTAAAAGGGGTGGGGAATGGAGCATGTGCAGAGTAGATATCTACCAGTGAACGCAGGCGTCCCTGCCGCGACGAGGGAATGCGTCAGCGCAAGGCAATCCCAAAGCTTGGACTGCATCTCGCAACGGCCAATAAGATTCCAATTTTCTCCATGTCTCCTGATATAAAAATACATAAAATTCCATGAATAACATACAACAGGATGAAAAAATCAAACCAACCCTCATATTCCCCGCTGGAATGCCACGATCGTTAGATTACCTGAAAAAATGCGAACGGGAAGGATGGCCGGTAATCGGATCTTCATCATTGAATTTTGATGTTTCAAAGGGGAAGTATCCCGCATGGTCCTATTTGCCATATATCACTGAGCCGGGATTCAACGATGCACTTAGAACTGCCATTTTCGAGTTAAAAATAGGCGGCATCTATACTCCGAACCCTGTAGTCTGGAGATATCTTAACCGCGTATTGAAAGACATTAACCCAGATATTACGCTGGTTAATGATTCGCCAGTTAAGGAGGAACTGAGCGGCTACCGTGCCGCTACAAGCCACGCACGCCAATTGCTTGAAAAACCATTATCGTTGGCCTCAAGTCTAGCAGGTAAGGCATCCCTTTCCGAACTGGAAATCGCCACGCTATTCAGGCATGGCAATGTGATCCCTGGCATGTGTGACGATGAGAAAATTAGCGCTTTGTGCGAGATTTTTCGTTACAGCATCCAAGGTGATGTGGTGGAGATAGGGAGTGCATGGGGTAAATCAGCCTTCGTCCTGGCGAGATTGGCACGATGTTATGGTATCGGAAAAACCTTGTGCGTCGACCCGTGGTTGAGTGACTATTTGGTGCAGAACGATAAAGGGGGCTTGGTGGATAGCTGCATCGCGGATTATGATTGCCATGAGACATTGCGCGTCTTTGAAATGAACCTGTTGCCTTACAACGCCAACGACGTGAATTATTTACGAATGCCATCGACCGACGGCGCGCAGCACTATATCGCGCGCAGGGACGTCACTTCAGCATCTTTTGGAACAACGAACTATTGTGGTCATATCGCTATTCTGCATATCGACGGCAATCACAGTTATGCCGCAGCAAAGTCTGATATTGTGGCTTGGGGCGGCTTGGTGGTGGCTGGGGGGTGGATTGTTGTGGACGACTATATCTGGCCGTATGGCGATGGTCCGCAAAGGGTTGGCGATGAATTCCTGACCGAACATCAGGACAGAGTCGATGTCGCCTTCGTCATGGGAAGCGCCCTGTTTCTTCAGTTGTCATCGCCGTTGTCTAAAGATTAGAGGCATCTCCTGATACACAACTCCCGTCGGCTCAGCGAAGCGTAAGCCGACCCGGCGTTGTTGCATAAATAACTCTCTTGAAATCAATAGCTTACGAGCTATACAACATGATTTCTGCATAATTTCGACCAGACTTAAGGAGTGATGCGTTGCAAGTCCTTGATTCCAAAGAGCTTTTTCCGGCTGATTTATGCAACAACGCCACCTACCCGACGAAGCCAACGCAGCCAGCTTTCCCGGCCGCAAGAAATTTTTCACGTTCACCCCTAAAGGTTTTCCAGGCCCTAGCCGATAACTTGAATAACGGTGGCTTGCAGACTGTTTCAACAGACAAGGCCAGCGTGCCGGCGAGTTAGCCGGAGTCCATAACCTTTGTATTCAGGAGCCTTTCATGTCTTCAATCATCAACACCAATTCTCTTTCTCTGCTCACGCAGAACAACCTGAAAACATCGCAGTCGTCACTGACCACCGCGATCCAGCGCCTGTCCTCTGGTCTGCGCATCAACAGTGCTAAGGACGACGCCGCCGGCCAAGCCATCGCCAACCGCTTCACCGCCAACATCAAGGGCTTGACGCAAGCTACCCGCAACGCCAACGATGGTATCTCGCTGGCGCAAACCACTGAAGGCGCGTTGAACGAAATCAATACCAACCTGCAGCGCGTGCGCGAACTGACAGTGCAGTCCACCAATGGCTCCAACTCTGCTGCCGACAAGACGTCGATTCAGGCTGAAATTACCCAGCGCATGGCTGAAATCGACCGCACCTCGGCGCAAACCGACTTCAACGGCACCAAAGTGCTGTCCTCATCGGCAAAGACCCTGAACATTCAGGTTGGCGCGAACGATGGCCAAATCATCGGTATCAACCTGACGGAAATCAGCACGACGACGCTGGGCATGAAAAACTTTAACGTGAGTGGTCCTGCTGCTATCGGTACCGCTGCCGCCACGAGTTTTGATGGTATTCAAACTGCCGTGACCGCAGCAGTTTCAACTCCTCAACTGAAAGGCTTTTACGGTCAAACCACCGCGATCGCTTCGACGTCCGTAACTGAAAGCGCTCCCAATGTCTTGTCAACAGCGCTGGGCCTCGGTGCGGGCGGTGCCAGATTCACCGGCACTGCCATGACCGACAACAATGGCACTCTGTATGCTGAAATTGAAATTAAGGCAACCACCGCTGGTGAAACGTCGTCATTGATTAATCAAGGTTTCAAGGACGCAAAAATAAATGTTTCGACGTACCGCTATGTGGCGATTGACCCGGCAACAGCTCCCACGACGTCAGGTACTACTGTCGCCGCCTTCACCATCGATACATCGAAAATCACTGCTGCCAGCCTGAGTTCAGCCTCAGGGAGCACCACCAAGCCCTTGGAAGCCATCGATGCCGCACTGAAAAAAGTCGACGACCTGCGCGGCTCGCTCGGTGCAGTGCAAAACCGGTTTGACTCGGTGATCTCCAATCTTGGCGTCACCATTAACAACCTGTCTTCTTCGCGTTCGCGCATTGAAGATGCAGACTACGCGACCGAAGTGTCGAATATGACGCGCGCGCAGATCCTGCAGCAAGCCGGTACGTCGGTGTTGTCCAAGGCTAACCAGTCAACCCAGGGCGTGATGTCGCTGCTGCAGTAATCGCAGTAGGCACTGTCGCCAGCGGCCAGCCGCTGGCGACAGGTCAAGCGGCGGCCTGCGGCCGCCGTCTGCAAGCAAAGTGGGCAAGGCAATCAGGCCCAAAAAGTCCGATTGCGCTGCCCGGTCCCGCTTGGTAAATTTTTCAGGCGTGAGCGGGCAGCGATTTAGACAGGGAGTAAAAAAATGTCAATTCCAATAGTTTCGATGAATGCAGGCGATGGCTTGCAGCACAGCCAGAAAGCCACGCTGCCGGCAGCCGGCAACAGTGTGCAGCGCACGGCGTCCACTGCGCGAGCCGCCAGCGCGCCAGACAATATTTCCAGAACGCCAGCAGCCAAAGCTGCTGCTGATGCCAAGGAGGCAGAGGCTGCAAAACCCACAACCAAACAGATCCAGGAATCGTTGCAGGAGATCAATAAGGTGATGGCCGGTTTGTCGATCAGCGTGCAGTTCAAGATCGACCCCGATTACAAAGAGCTCATCGTCAAGGTCGTTGACCAGGATAGCGGCAAGCTGATCCGCCAGATTCCGACCGAGGATGTGGTGAAGATGTCCAAGGCCATGGACAACCTGAAAGGGTTGTTGTTTGCCCAGTCCGCGTGATGGCGCAGGGCAGCAAATGAACAGAAAGAACAGGAATTAATATGGCATCAGTTTCTTCTCTCGGCGTCGGCTCGAATCTGGACTTGAACAGCCTGCTCGCCAACATAAAGACCGGCGAGCAAGCACCGCTGATAGCGCTTCAGCGGCAGCAAACCAGCTATACCGCCAAGCTGTCGGCTTACGGACAGCTCAACAGTGCCTTGAGCGCGATGCAGGCGGCAGCGGCGGCACTGGCCCTTCCAGCGCTGTACCAGGGTGTCAAGGCTAGCTCGACGGCCACCGATGTGGTGAGTGCCTCGGCCCTCTCCACCGCATCGAGCGGCACCTATGCGCTGAACGTGACGCAGTTGACGCAAGCGCAGTCGCTGGCAACCACGGGCGTGGCCAGTACCACAGCCGTGATCGGCGGGGGCGCAGCGACCACGGTGACGCTTGACTTCGGCACCATTTCCGGCGGCACGCTGGGTGCCAACGGAAAGTATTCGAGCATTCCTCAAGATCCTGGCCCTCCTGTGATTCCTGCGAATCCTGTGATTTTTACCGTTGATGGCACGCGCCCGGCAACGTCGATCACCATTGATGCTAGCAACAACACGCTGGCCGGCATTCGCGATGCGATCAATGGCAATACTGCCATTGGCGTGACGGCCTCGATCGTCAATGACGGCAGCGCCACACCGAACCGGCTGGTGTTTATGTCAAAGCAAAGCGGCGAAAAATCGAGCATGCGCATTGCGGTGACGGGCGACGCGGCTGTATCGAGCTTGCTGGCGAACAACCCGGCGGGCACCCCTGCCGCACAGTTGCAGCAAACCGCCGCTGCACAAAATACGAAACTGACGGTGAACGGCATTGCCATCACAAGCGCCACCAACAGCGTGGCGGGTGCGATCCAGGACGTCACGATGACCGTGGCCAAGGTTGGGATCAGCACCTTGTCGGTGCAAAAGGATACGGGAAGCGTGCAAAGCGCAGTCACCACTTTTGTGAACGCCTATAACGGCTTGCAGAATGTCGCCAAGCAGCTGACCGCTTTTGACGACAAGAGTAAATCAGGCGCCGTGCTGCTGGGAGATTCAACCCTGCGCAACATTCAGATAACGATCCGTTCGGAGCTGACCACCCCGCAGGTACCTGACAGCAGCGGCCTGGCGATGATGTCGCAGATTGGCGTAGCGTTTCAGAAGGATGGCACCCTGTCGATTGATTCGACCAAGTTGAGCACCGCACTGGGCGGCAAAATGAGCGGCGTGGCAAATCTGTTTTCCGGTACCGCAGGCGTGGGCGGCTACGGCACCCAGATGTCGTCGCTGATTACCGGCATGACCAACACCAACGGTACCCTGACGGCGGCGACCAAAGGCATCAACACCACGCTGGATTCACTCGGCAAGCAATACACGGCGACCTCAGCCCGGATCGAAGCCACCGTGGCGCGCTATAAAGCCCAGTTCACGCAACTCGACGTGATGATGAGCGGCATGAGTCGGACCAGTTCCTATCTGACGCAGCAATTCGATGCGTTGAACAGCAAAAACTAAGTAAGGCCAATCCATGTATGCACGCAATGCGGCGGCCAGCACAGGCGCCAACAGTTATGCCAAGATAGGTCTGCAATCTGCAGTCATGAGTGCGTCGCCGCACCAGCTGATCACCATGTTGTTTGCCGGCGCCAAAACCGCCATCACCATGGCGCGCCACCACATGGCCAACCATGAAATCGCCGCCAAGGGCAATGCGATTTCGAAGGCCATAAACATCATCGACAACGGCCTCAAGGCCAGCATTGATACCGAGGCGGGCGGCGCGGCCGAAATTGCACTGGCGACCAATGTGTCGGCGCTGTATGACTACATCAACCAGCGCCTGATGTACGCCAACCTGCGCAACGACCCGGCATTGCTCGACGAGGCAGACCGTCTGCTCGACAACATCGGCTCGGCCTGGCGCGAGATCGATCCGCATCAATCACACTTGATGCCTGAAGCGTCGAATGACCACGCCACCCCACGTTTTTCTGCAGGAGCCTGACATGAGTTCTCAAAGTGAAGTGATGCATTGCTATGAGCAGATTGCCACCCTGGCCGAACAGATGCTTTCGCTGGCGCGCACTTGCCAGTGGGGCGGGTTGCCGGCGCACGAAGCGATGTACAGCGGCATGGTCGACCGGCTCAAAGAAATCGAACCGCGCGAATCGCTGCATGAAGAGCAGGTGGCGCGCAAGTATTTGCTGCTCAGCCGCATCGCGTCGCACCAGGCTGAAATCTCCAGTCTGGTCATGCCGCAGCTGCAGCACCTGGGTGAAATGCTCCGGAGCCTTGAGCAGCAGGAAAACCTTCAGAAAGCCTACGGCCAGCATTCCGACATACGGCTGTGAGCGGCTTGACGCCCCTGGTTGACACGCTGCTGGCCACGCGGCTGGCGCAGCGGGTGGACCTGGTGCTGCTCAAACCCGAAGTGCAGGTGGCTGGCCCCGGACCGGTCACGCAAGTCGAAGAAGTGATCAACGACGTCCGCCTGCCGTCGCGCGCGGCTGTGGAGCAGCAGCTTGGCGTGGGACCGCTTAAAAGCGGCCTGCGCGGCCATGGCGACATCGCCGCGCGGCCCGACCAGGCGGTGACTTTGAGCGCTGCGGCGCGTGCGGTCAGTGCCATTTTGGAAGGCGAGGCCGGTACGGCAGCGCGGGTTGTCGGCAGCGGCCCGCTGCTGCCTTCGTCGCCAATGCCGCCGCCTGCGGTGGTTGCCGCAACGCTGGCCAATACCGTCAGCCATTGCGGCCTGTTCTATGAATCGCACCTGGCGCAGTTTGCTGCTGGCGCGCGGTCGCTGGCCGAACTGGCGCAGGAGCCGCAAGCCCGGCTTGAGGGAAGCTTGAAGGCTGCGCCGGTCCTGCCGGGCTCGCTGGAGGGTTTGGGTCCGCCTGCCGCGCCGCAAGCCGATGAGGCGGCACCAGACGGCACGGGCAAGCCGGGTGGCGGCGCATCCGTGCCGGATTCAACCCGGCAAGCGCCAGGCCTTGACGCAGCCCATGCACACAAGAACGCCTACGCATTGATGCAGGAGGCTGACGGGTCAACGCCTGCGGCGAAAAGCTACGACGACAGCGCGACAAATGCCGCACGCAGCACCGCGCCTGCGCTGGCGGGCATTCATCACGATGCGGTGGCCCTGGTGCGCCAGCAGCTCGAATTGCTGGCGCAGCCGGCTTTTCGCTGGAGTGGCGAGGCTTGGCCCGCCGTGCCCATGGATTGGGAAATCCAGGAGGACGAACGCCAGCCCGCTACCGGCGACGACGCCGTGCCGCGTAGCTGGAGCACCCGGCTGGCCTTGACGCTTCCCACGCTCAGGGACATTGAAGTGCGCATCAGCCTTTCCGGCAATGCCCTGCAGGTTCGCCTGGCTGCCAGCGAAGACGCTACATGCGAGCGGCTCAGTAAAGCTCGTGCTGAACTGCCCGCGCGCCTGAGCGCGTTGGGACTTGAACTGACGGGCCTGCAGATCGGCTCGCTTGCGCCAGTTTCTGCCGCGCACGGCACGCCAAAAGCTGACCATGGCGCCTAGCTCGACGGGCGAAGGTTCAGCCGGCAGCGACATGGCGGACCGGCCCAGCGCCATTGCGCTTTCGTATGCCAACAAGAACCGGGCGCCGCTGGTGGTGGCCAAAGGCTATGGCGCCGTGGCTGACTCCATCGTCCAGCGGGCGCGCGAAAACGGCCTGTATGTGCATGAGTCGCCCGAACTGGTCCAGTTGCTGATGCAGGTCAGGCTGGACGACGAAATTCCGCCGCAGTTGTACCTGGTCGTCGCCGAAGTGCTGGCCTGGCTGTATCGACTCGAACCTGACCATTCAGCCTGATTTGCTGGCACTTCTATAAATCGATAGAAGTGATGCGAAATTGAAACGAAATAAATAAAAGTGTGTCATAGATGTAAAAATATCTAGAATATGACAAAAGCAAGGTGAAAAGCACTTTCTCTGTAGGAGATTGTCTATATCGATAAGTCTTTGAATATCCGATCAATTTATTTTGGTTTTCTGTTTTTGCTTGAAATCGCAGCTCAATAAGTGGGAAAAGGAAAAGTTATGGCTGAAACCGCAAATACCAACGAAATTGGTGATCTGAACCTGACCTATTTGCTGCTGGCCCAACGCTTGGTGCGCGAAGACGTTGCCACCGCCATGTTTCGCCTGGGTTTGAGCCGGGAAGTGGCCGATTTGCTGGGCAATCTGTCGCTTTCGCAAATTGTGAAGCTGGCCGCTTCGAGCTTGTTCCTGTGCCGGTTGCGGTTTGACGACCAGCCGATTTTGTCGGCCCTGACGCAGGACGGCAAAAGCCTGCCCTTGCAGCAGGCGCATGCGGCCATTGTGTTGTCCGGCCAGCGCATCGACGCCTTGCAATAATGTTACAAGTCGCGGATTCCAGCTTCTCGAAAATGGTTACCCAATCAAGGCGGGAAAGTCATCATGGTTGCTAAAAGCGTCATTCGCGAAGCGCGTGAGATACATCTGGCCATTGACCTGATCAAGCTGGGCGCCCGCCTGCAGTTTCTGGAAGCGGAAACCACGCTGAGCCGGGACCGCCTGATCAAGCTGTACAAGGAAATCCGGGGCGTGTCGCCACCCAAGGGCCTGCTGCCGTTTTCCACCGACTGGTTCATGACCTGGCTGGCGAACATTCATTCGTCGATGTTCTACAACATCTACCGCTTCATGGTCACGCATGGCGACTGTGCGCGGATTCCGGCGGTCATCAAGAGCTACCGGCTTTACCTGGAGCAGGTCGGTCAGCAGGGCAGCGAGCCGATTCTCGATTTCACGCGGGCCTGGACGCTGGTGCGGTTTTTTGACAGCGACATGCTGCAGCTGAGCACCTGCACGCGCTGCACCGGCCTGTTTGTTGCCCATGCGCACGAGCCGCAAAACCATTACGTGTGCGTGCTGTGCCGTCCGCCATCGCGTGCCGGCAAGACCAGCAAGACGCCGCGCGCTGTGGCAGCGAAGCCTCAGGCGGGCAAAGAGGCAAGCGTTGTGACCTCGCCGTCGCAATGGCTGGCCGACGTGATGAACGGTGCCCGCACCTGACATTGCCGCAGAGCGGTGGTTGAAACATCCTGACGTAAACATTGAATGGGGAGAGCGGCGTGCTGGTGATTCTTGGATATGCGGTGGTGCTGGGGTCGGTGTTTGGCGGCTACGGGCTGATGGGCGGGCATTTTGGCGCGCTGTATCAGCCGCTGGAGGTGCTGATCATTGGCGGCGCAGCTGTGGGGGCCTTTATTGCCGGAAACGATGCCAAGACGATTCGCGCCACCTTGAAGGTACTGCCCACCTTGCTGAAGAAATCGAAAAGCCACGACAAGGCGCAGTACATGGAGCTTCTCGCCTTGATGTTTTCGCTGCTGTCCAAGGGCCGCAAGGAAGGCATGATGGCGCTGGAATCCGATGTCGAAGATCCGAAGAACAGCGCCATTTTCTCGGCCTACCCTCATATTTTGGAAGATACGCCTGTGCTGGTGTTCATGACCGATTACCTGCGCCTGGTCGTCAGCGGCAGCACAGACCCGCATGAGATTGGCGAGCTGATGGAGCAGGAAATGGAAACCTATGAGCACGAAGGCAACATTCCTGCCCACAGCCTGACGCGCGTGGGCGATGCGCTGCCGGCGCTGGGCATCGTCGCGGCCGTGCTGGGCGTGGTCCATGCGCTGGCGTCAGCCGACCTGCCGCCGGCAGAGATGGGCCAGCTGATTGCGCATGCGATGGTTGGAACCTTTTTGGGCATCTTGCTGGCTTATGGTTTTGTTTCCCCGCTGGGAACCCTGATCGAGCACAAGGTGTCCCACTCCCTGAAAGTCTATGAATGCATCCGGGTCACCCTGCTGGCCAGCCTGAACGGCTACGCGCCGCAGCTGGCGGTCGAGTTTGGCCGCAAGGTTCTGCTGTCGACGGAGCGGCCTTCGTTCGCCGAGCTGGAAAGCCATGTGCGCGATGCAAAGGGCCGCTAGAGCGAACCGCCGGGATGTGCCATGAGTTCCGATAAACGCCCGATCATCATCATCAAGCGCAAGGTGATCGCGGCCGGCCACCATGGCGGTGCCTGGAAGATTGCTTTTGCCGACTTCATGACGGCCATGTTCGCTTTTTTCCTGGTCATGTGGCTGCTGTCGTCGTCCTCGCCCAAGCAACTAAGGGGCATTGCAGAACATTTTCAGATGCCGCTGAGCGAAGCGCTCAAGGGCGGGCCGGCGATCAACAACAGCCCGAGCGTGATTCCGGGCGGCGGCGACCCTGCGGTCATCAAGGATGAGGTCAAGAAGCCGAAAAGCGAAGAAGACCTCGATGAGATGGCCAATGCCGAGGACACGAGTCGCCTGGACAACCTGAAACAAAAGCTTGACGAAATGATCGAGTCGAGCCCGCTGCTCAAGCAGTTTCGCCCGCAGTTGCTGATCGACATCACGCCCGAAGGCTTGCGCATCCAGATTGTGGACAGCAGCAACCGGCCGATGTTCGACCGGTCCAGCGCGGTGGTGGTTTCCTACATGCACAACATCCTGCGAGAGATCAGCCCGGTCATCAATGCCCAGCCCAACAAGATCACCTTGTCGGGGCACACCGACGCCACCCAATACGCGCAGGGCGACAAGTCCTACAGCAACTGGGAATTGTCGGCCGACCGGGCAAATGCGTCGCGCCGCGAACTGGTGGCCGGCGGCCTTCAGGAGGTCAAGATATTGCGGGTCATGGGCGTTGCATCGAGCATGCACTTGAACCAGGAGGACCCTTTTGCGCCCATCAATCGCCGCATCAGCATTGTTGTGCTCAACCAGCGTGCCCAGGCCGCCATCGAGAAAGCCAATGTGGCCAATGCCACCGGCGGGCTGGCCCGGCCGGGCGCTTCGCCGCAAGGCCCTGCCGGCCAGGCGGCCGTGAAGCTGTCAACCGTCACGCCCGGCCCGAAGAGCTGATGCCGTGGCGGCCAGTGCATTGAAGTGTTGGCCGAGAGCGCAGCCCGTCGCATGAAGCGCTGATCTGGCCGGTCGCCCGGCTCTTATGGCGCGGGCGCGCCACCTACAGATCAGGCGCCACCGCCAGAATCCCAACCAAGAAGCCTACAAGATGGACATTACCCAGTTTTACCAGACCTTTTTTGAAGAAGCCGACGAACTGCTGGCGGAAATGGAGCAACTGCTTCTGGGGCTTGACCTGCAGGCG
The DNA here is from genome assembly GCF_049895905.1 of Polaromonas sp. DSP2-3-2b2. Classification (NCBI taxonomy): domain Bacteria; kingdom Pseudomonadati; phylum Pseudomonadota; class Betaproteobacteria; order Burkholderiales; family Comamonadaceae; genus Polaromonas; species Polaromonas sp. DSP2-3-2b2. The sequence continues at coordinate 18,208 of NZ_JAFCTH010000011.1, forward strand.
CCCGACAGTGAAGACCTCAATGCCGTGTTTCGCGCGGCGCATTCGATCAAGGGCGGCGCCGCCACCTTTGGCTTTGTGGCGCTGACCGACACCACCCACCTGTTAGAGAACCTGCTGGACCGCGCGCGCCATGGCGAGCTGACGCTGAGCACCAAGATGATGGATGTTTTTCTGGAGACCAAAGACGTGTTGCAAAAACAATTGAGCGCTTACCGCGAGGGCACGGAGCCCGAGCCGCAGATGGTCGCGCAGATTTGCGCCGTGCTGCGCCAGCTGGCGCTTGAGGCCAATACCGCCGCTTCGCCCACGGCGCCGCCTGCCGTAAAAACGGTGGCGCCTGCGACCGCGCCGGTTCCTGTGCCGGTGTCTGCTGCCCCAGCGCAGGCCGACGGCAACCCGCCGGCCATTCCAACGCTGAAGGTCCGCTTCACGAAAGTTTCGGAGCATGACCAGAAGCTGCTGGCCGAGGAAATGGCCAACCTTGGCACCGTGCTGTTGCAGACCGCCGAGGCCGACAGCCTGACGCTGTGGCTGCAGACGGCGTGCGATGCCGATGACCTGGTGGCGGTGAGCTGCTTCATCGTGGAAACCGAACAGATCGACATCAGCACCGGGACGCCGGCCGAGGAGCCGGCGCCGCAGCCTGAAACCCCGGCCGTCCTTGCTGAGGTGGCCGCCGCGGCACCCTCGCCGCTGCCCGGTGTCGTTCCTGTGCCTGCCCCCGCCGCGCCAGCCGCCGCCCAGGCCAAGGAGTCCAATTCCATCCGGGTCGATGTCGAAAAGGTGGACCAGATCATCAACCTCGTCGGCGAACTCGTGATCACCCAGTCGATGCTGACGCAAACCGCCTCCACCCTGGACCCGGTGCTGCACGAGCGCCTGCTCAGCGGCTTGGGTCATCTGGAGCGCAATGCGCGCGACCTGCAGGAGTCGGTGATGTCGATCCGCATGATGCCGATGGACTATGTGTTCAGCCGTTTTCCGCGTCTGATACGCGACCTGTCGGCCAAGCTGGGCAAGCAGGTGCAGCTGGTCACGGTCGGCAAGGAAACCGAGCTCGACAAGAGCCTGATCGAGCGCATCATCGACCCGATCACCCACCTGGTGCGCAACAGTCTGGACCACGGCATCGAGACGCCGGCGCAGCGCGCCCTGGCCGGCAAGGACGCTATGGGCCAGCTGACGCTGTCGGCGCAGCACCAGGGCGGCAGCATCGTGATCGAGGTCAAGGACGACGGCGGCGGCCTGGCGCGGGACAAAATCCTGGCCAAGGCGCAGCAGCAGGGCATCGCCATTGCCGACAATGCGCCCGACGAAGAGGTCTGGCTGCTGATCATGGCGCCGGGTTTTTCCACCGCCGAAGCTGTTACCGATGTGTCGGGCCGGGGCGTCGGTATGGATGTGGTCAAGCGCAACATCCAGGAAATGGGCGGCCATGTCGAGATTTCTTCGGTGCGGGGCAAGGGCACGACGATCAGGATTGTGCTGCCGCTGACGCTGGCCATCCTCAACGGCATGTCGGTCAGGGTCGGCAACGAAATCTACATCCTGCCGCTGAACTACGTCATCGAGTCGCTACAGCCCCAGTCCGAAGACCTGCACGCCATCACCGCCGACGAGCGTGTGCTGCATGTGCGCGGCGAGTACCTGGCGCTGGTCGAGCTGCACAAGCTTTTTGCTGTGGCCGATGCCGTTCACAACCCGACGCAGGCGATTGTCGTCATCGTGCAGGCTGAGGGAACGCGTTTTGCGCTGCTGGTGGACCAGCTGGTCGGCCAGCACCAGGTGGTGGTCAAGAACCTGGAGACCAACTACCGCAAGGTGCCGGGCATTTCCGCCGCCACCATCCTGGGCGACGGCAACGTGGCGCTGATCATCGACGTCGCGGCAATCCAGCGCACCCATCGGGAAAAGAAGGCGCGCTGAACACGCTACTTTGCTGCAGATCAAGGGCTTTGGCGGTTTTTGGTGTTGCCCTTGCTTGCTTGCTGAAGCCTTGGGCTGGGTTGTCTTTTTCCTGCTTTTTTGGTTTTTTGGGTGTGGAGCGCCTTCCCGGCGGGGGGTAACTTTCTTTTCTGGCAAAAAAGAAAGTCACCAAAGAAAGTTGCCTTGGGATCGGGAGCGGATCAGAGCTGGGCGCTCTGACGGGCCATCGCTTCGCTGGGCCCTGGGTTCCTTGATCGGCGGCTGGTGGCGATGCCGATGGCTGGCTGGTTTTACCGCTCGTTCGCCAACAGCTTCACGCTCTGCTTGATCTGGCTGGCTGGCTGGCTGGCTGGCTTGCGCTGCGTGCGTCGATTTTGATCGTTGGCTGTTGGGGAAGCAGAAATTTCCGATGTACCCCTGTCATGCCTGGCTTGACCCGGCATCCATGAATTCGGGGTCATGGATTGCGGGTCAAGCCCGCAATGACAGCCATTTAAAACCGGCACTTTTACAATTTCCGACTCCCTCAGCTGTTAGTTGCCGGCTGTGCCATTTTTTTCCTCGCCCTTTGAGTGCGCGCTTGTGGGTCAGTGGCTGCGGAACAAGGATGGTTCTTTTCACTGTTCGCTGTCAGCCTTCTGGCCTTGACCGAGGAAAAAATGGGAAAGAAACTGCCTGCAGTGCTTGATGCACAAAAGAGACGATCAAGCAGAGCGTGAAGCTGTTGGCGAATGAGCGGTCGAACCAGCCAGTCCCAGGCATTGGCCACCGGCCGCCGATCAAGGAACCCAGGGCCGAGCGAAGCGATGGCCCGTCAGAGCGCCCAGCTCTGATCCGCTCCCGATCCCAAGGCAACTTTCTTTGGTGACTTTCTTTTTTGCCCAAAAAGAAAGTTACCCTCCGCCGGGAAGGCGCTCCACACCCAAAAACCCAAGAAAAGCAGGAAAAAGAGACCGCAGCCCTGCGTTATGCCAAGCAAGGCCAACCCCAAGGACCGACAAAGCCGTTGACCTGCAGCAAGACAAGTAGTGACCCGTTTGAGCATCAAATATGCCTCTAGCGCTTGCTATACGGGCGTAAAAAGCTATTTTATTGATAGCATTCAGGCAGCACTGGCGCTGCGTTACCTCGCACCAGCAACACCGCCTTGGCGGGCAGCGTGTCCAGCCGCGTCCATTCGCCCCAGTCCAGTTGCCTGTCCGACACTGGCGCGGCGCCCGCCGGTTCGCGCTGCCAGCGCACGGTGATGTCATGGCCCTGCAGCAGCAGGCGCAGCTCGACCGCCGGCCAGTGCGCGGGCAGGCGCGGCGACAGCGACAGTCGGCCCGGCTGCACGCAAAGACCCAGCAGCGTTTCAAGCCCCGCCCGGTACAGCCAGGCAGCCGAACCGGTGTACCAGCTCCAGCCGCCCCGGCCCACATAGGGTTCGGCGCTGTAGACGTCGCCGGCCATCACATACGGCTCCAGCTCATAGGCCGGGCCGCGCCCGGAATGTGCGCTGCGGTGCGCCGGGCTCAGGTCCTCGAAGCTGCGCCAGGCGCCTTCCACATCGCCGCTCAGCGCCTGCGCCATCAGCGCCCAGACGCCGGCATGCGAATACTGCCCGCCGTTCTCGCGCACGCCGGGCGGATAGGCCTGGATGTAGCCGGGGTTGTTGGCCGAGTCCCGGAACGGGGGATCGAGCAGGCGCAGCAGGCCGGCCTTTTTATCGATCAACTGGCTGTTCAGCGCCAGCATGGCCGATCGGGTAAAGGCCGGCGTTGAGGCACCGGACAGCACCGACCAGGCCTGCGCAATCAGGTCGATGCGGCATTCGGCATTGGCGTCCGAGCCGAGCGCTGCGCCGTTGTCGAAAAAGGCGCGGCGAAACCAGGCGCCGTCCCAGCCGGCGTCGTGCAGCGCGGCGATCCAGCCGGTGCGCGCTTCCTGCCAACGCCGGGCGCGCGCCTCGTCGCCGCGCCCGGTGGCCACCGGCGCGAAGCCCTCGACCACGCTGCACAAAAACCATCCCAGCCAGACCGATTCGCCGCGTCCCTCATGGCCGACACGGTTCATGCCGTCGTTCCAGTCGCCTGTGCCCATCAGCGGCAGGCCGTGCGCGCCCAGCGCCAGGCTGTGGTCGATGGTGCGGGCGCAGTGCTCGTAGACGCTGGCCGATTGTTTGCTGGTCAACGGTGCGTAATAGGCGTCTTCCGCGCCTTCGGGAATGGGCGGCCCGTCGATGAAGGCTACGTCCTCGTCGAGCACACCGGCGTCGCCCGTGACCTGTAAATAGTGGCTGCAGGCATAGGGCAGCCACAGCAGGTCGTCCGAAAAATGGGTGCGCACGCCTTCGCCGCCGGGCGCGTGCCACCAGTGCTGCACATCGCCTTCGGGAAACTGGCGCGAGGCGCTGAGTATGATTTGCGCGCGCAGGCGCGCCGGGTCTGCCAGCGCCAGCGCCATCGAGTCCTGCAGCTGGTCGCGAAAGCCCGATGCGCCGCCAGCCTGGTAGAAGCCGGCCTTGGACCACAGGCGGCAGACCACGGTCTGGTACAGCAGCCAATGGTTGATGAGGGCATCGAAACGGGCGTCGGGCGTGCGGACCTGCACCTTGCCGAGCAAGCCAGACCAGGTGGCCTTGACATTTGCCAGGGCGTCGGTGCAAACCTGCTGCGTCCAGCGGGCGGCCATCTGATCGGCTTGGGAAGCATCGGCGGCATGGCCGAGGATGAAGCTGAAGGTTAGTTCTTCGCTGCCGGCCAGTGAAAATTCGCTGGCCAGGCAGGCGCAGGGGTCGCAACCGGTGCCGCTCTGGCCGGCCAGAGCGGCGGGCAGGAAAAGCCGGCCCAGCGTGTCAAAAAATTCGCCCCGGTCGCAGGTCCATTGCAGGCGGCTGGATGCGCCCGCCATGGCCAGGAACACCGTGTTGCCGCCATAGCCGTCGCGGGTTTCCTGCTGCCGGGCCATGAGCACCGCGCGTGCCGCAGGCTTCCAGGTCTCCAGCGTGCGCCGGCGACCGCGTGCGTCGCCCATCTGCCATTCGACCATGGCAACAGCGCGCAGGCGCCTGCGCTTGCCGCCGTCCAGCCGCACCTTGATCTGGACCACCTTGACGGCGTCCTGCATGTCGGCGAAAAAGGTGGTTTCCACCTGCAGTCCGCCCTGCATTCCCTGGAATACCGAATAGCCCTGGCCGTGGCGCACACGCCAGCGGCTGCCGCTGGCTGCCAGCACTGAGGGTGCCAGCGGGAAAACCTGGCCGCTGTCGATGTCCTGCAGCAGCCAGTGCTCGAACGCCGGATCGCCCACCGGATCGTTCGACCACGGCGTGAGCTGGTGCATGCGGCTGTTGCCGGCCCAGCTCATGCCGCTGCCGGTTTCCGACACCTGAAAGCCAAAGTCCGGATTGGCGATGACATTGACCCACGGACGCGGCAGCGACTGGCCACCCTGCAGGTCAAACCAGAACTCGCCGTTGGCCGCATCGAACTGGCCGGCCCCTTGCACGGCTTCTGCAATGGCCGGCTTGCCTTCGGGCTGGTGGGTCGCAGGCCGGCTTGAGAGTAGCGTTCCGCCGGCCAGGCTGACCTGCTGCGCCGGCCAGACGCCGACGCGCAGGGCGGCCACCTGGGTTTCCAGCCCCCGGCCGTCCGCCGTCAGCACCACGCGTGCCAGCCCGGCCAATGCGGCTTTTTCGGCGATGGAAGTTTCGGGGTCGCGCAGCAGGTGAAAGCTCGATGACAGCTCGGAGCCCTTGGCAAAGCTGTTGCGCACGTGCTGCATCAGCCGGTCGCGCAGCGCCAGGATGTCGCGCTGCAGCGGCATGAGGTAGGAATTGGGCTCGCTGTTGAGCACCACCAGGTCAACCGCCAGGCCGCCGAAAGTCCACCACGGCTGGGCGCGCAGCAGGGCATGGACCAGCGGCAGCCCGCTGGCGCCCTGGATGCGCACCAGCACGATGGGTTTGTCGCCGGAAATGCCGAAGCGCCACAGCTGGCGCTGGTCCAGCGGGCCGGCCACGGCATTCAGCCGGGGCGTGCTGTACATCAAGGCGGTGGTCAGGTCCTGCACCGCCAGATGTTCCTCTGGCGTCAGGGTCAGGTCGCGCAGCCGGACCTGCGCCAGCGTGGCCGCCATCTGGGTGGCGCGCACGATGTGCATGGGCTGCAGGTACTTGTCGATGCGCGCGATCAGTTCGTCTTCCGTCTGCGCCGCCGCCGTGGCAAAGGTCAGGCGGGCCACGGCACCGGGCGCCAGCCGCAAGGTCAGGCGCAGGCTGGCCACCGGGTCCAGGCCGTTGATCGGGTTGCCGTCGGCATCCATGGGCTGGTCCCCCAGGGCGGGCCGGTGCTGCGGCTGGTGGCGCCCGGCAAAAATCCGGCGGTCGGCGATGCAATCGACCGACAGCAGGTCGGCATCGGCCTCGGCCAGGAAATGCGCGACCGCCATTTGCGGGTCGCCATGCAGGCGCGGCATGCGCTTGAGCAGCAGGGCGCGCCACTGCGGCTCCCAGCGGGTCTGCACGAACAGGTTGGAAAACGCCGGATGGGCTTCGTCGGCGCGCGGGTCCGCCAGCACCGCCTCGAAGCACGACACCAGTTCGACGATGCGCTCGGTCCGGCCGGTGTTGTGCAGCAGCACGGTGCGCAGTTCGGTGTCGTCCTCGGGGCTGACCAGCACGCTGATGCTGGTGTTCAGGCTGTCGCCCTGCGCATCGAACTGCACCCGGTCGGCCATGAAACGCGCCTGGTAGCGCCAGCCCGGCAGGGGCGCCGGCGCGGCGGTCAGCGACCCGGTGCCTTCGTTGCCGCCCAGGTTCAGGTAGAAAAAACAGCCCTGGCTGTCGCGCAGCAGATCGTCGCGCCAGCGGCTGATGTTCCGGCCATGCCAGCGGCTGACGCCTGCGCCGCTGGCGCGCAGGGCCACGTTGTAGCGCCCGTTGGACAACAGGTGGGTCGGTTTCCAGCCGAGCTGCGCCGGGTTGACCTCGCGCGAGTGGAACACCGGCGCGCTGCTTTGCGCCTCTAGCGCGGGCGGCTGGCGCGGGCTGGCGCTTTCAATGATCTGGCGCGGCGTGCGTTCATGCAGCAGGGATTCATGCGCGGCGACCTGGGGCTCGGCGCAGAACCAGCGCCGGGGTGCATCAAGGCACAGCACATTGCACAGCGCCACCAGCGACATGCCTTGGTGGTGCGCCATGAAGGTCTGGACAATGCTGAAGGCCTGCCTTTCGGGCTGGCGCGAAGCGGTGAAGTCGAGCGCTTCGAACATTCCGAGTTCGCCGCGCCCGCCCAGCGCTTCGAGCCGGCGCAAGTTGGCTACCGACACCGCCGGTTCAAACAGTGTGGCCAGCACGGTGGCGTAAGGCGCCACCACGCGGTCGGTCAGCGGCGTGCGCCGCATCGCCAGGCGCGGAACGCCAAAGGGCGAATACTGGTAGGCCAGCGAATGGTCCTGAGCGAAATAAGCCGATTCGGAAATTCCCCAGGGCAGTTGCTGCTGCCGGCCGAACTCGCGCTGCGAGGCAATGGCTGATCGGGCCATGGTCTGCAGCAGGCCCTGCGCGGGCTCGCGCATCAGCAGCGATGGCATCAGGTATTCGAACATCGAGCCCGACCAGGAAGCCAGCCCGGGCGTGCCGCCCACCGACAGGAACGGCCGGCCCAGCGCGATCCAGTGGCGCTTGGGCACGTCGCCCTTGGCAATCGCCAGAAAGCTGGTCAGTCGCGACTCGGACGCCAGCAGGTCGTAGTAGCTGATGTCCAGCGCCAGGTCGTCAACCCTCAGGCCGATGTGGAACAGGCGGCGCTTGGGGTCGTACAGGCCCTTGAAATTCATCGCCTCGTACAGACTGGCGCAGCGCCCGGCCAGGCTATGCAGCGCTGCCTGCGCCAGCCCGCCATCGGCTCCTTCCTTTTCGTCTTGCCGGGCCAGCTGGCGGCACGCCTGGCCCACGGCCAGCAGCAGGCCAGCCAGGTTGCCGCTGTCGACCGATGACACATAGGCCGGCAGAAGGACTTCCAGCGTGCGCGTGTCGTACCAGTTGAGCAGGTGGCCGTTGTGCTTGGTCAGTTTGTCGATGCTGTCCAGCGATGCCTGGAGGCGCCGGATGACTTCGTCGGTACTGATCCAGCCGAATTCGCGCGCGCAGCAGATGGCCAGCAGGTACAGGCCGATGTTGGTCGGCGACGTGCGGTGCGCCAGCAGGGGGTCGGGGACGAGCTGCAGGTTGTCGGGCGGCAGGTGGTTGTCCTCAGCCCCGACGCTGCGCTCGAAAAAACGCCAGGTGTCGCGCGCCAGCGCCATCAGGTAGCGCTTGTCGCCGGCATACAGCGCATGCTCCGCGCTGGCCGGGCGCGGCTGGCTGGCCCACCACGCCGCAATCGGCGATGCCCCCCAGAACAGAAACAGGAAGATGCCGGCCCACGGATGGACCGCCCAGGGCGCGGCCATGACCAGCGCGGCGCACAGCAGCGACGCTGCAGCATGCTGTTGCACGAACACGAAAAGCTCTTTTCGCGACGCCGATTGCGCTTGCGCCGCAGTGGTCCATTCCATCAGCCGGCGGCGGCTGACGCTCATGCGCCAGATGGAACGCAGCGCCGCGTCCAGCAGCAGCACCGATTGCGCAGGTATCTGGCTGAACTGCCAGGCAGCGGCGCCCAGGGTGACGCGCAGCTCGGTCCGTCCGCCCTTGAAAAAGTGGCGCCAGGCAATGCCGGCGTTCGTTGGCACCAGGCCGGCCAGCGCGCCCAGCAGCGGCCCGGCCAGCAGCGCGGCAATGACCGCCAGCAGTGCGGTGCCCAAGGGCAATGCGCCGGTGAAGATCACCCAGACAAGCAGTGCGAACGCGGCAGGCAGCACCAGCGAGCGGCGCAGATTGTCCAGCATTTTCCACGCGCTGAGCGCATCGATGCCGTAGCGCCTGGCGTCCCAGAGCAGCGGAATCAGCTGCCAGTCGCCGCGTGTCCAGCGGTGGTTGCGCATGGCGGCCACGCCGGCATGGTGCGGCGGGTCTTCAACCAGCATCACGTCGCTGACAAAGCCGCAGCGCGTAATGCTGCCTTCGAGCAGGTCGTGGCTGAGCACCGTTTCATCGGGCAGGCGCTGATCCAGCACGGCATGCAGAGCCCTGACATGCAGCAGGCCCTTGCCGCTGAAACTGCCGGTGCCGAACAGGTCCTGGTAGACATCGGAGGCGCCGCTGCTGTAGGGATCGATGCCGCACTGGCCGGCAAACAGCCGGTGGTAGGCGGTGTCTTCCGAACGGCCGGGCAGGGGCGTGACCACGCGGGGCTGCAGGATGCCGTAGCCGCTGACCACCCGGCGCAAACGGGCGTCTACCTTTGGCGCGTTCAGCGGATGGGCGGCAATGGCGACCAGCTCGCGCAGCGCGCCCGGCGGCAGGCCGGTATCGCTGTCCAGCGTGACCACGTAGCGGATGCCCTCGGCCAGCCGCAGGGACGCAGCCAGCGGCAGGAAGCCTTCCATGCTGCCGGTGGCCAGCAGGCGCATCAGCTGCTCAAGCTTGCCGCGCTTGCGTTCCCAGCCGAGCCAGCGCTGCTGGGTTTGGCACCAGCTGCGCGGCCGGTGAATCAGCAGGAAGCGCGGCGCTCTGCCCGCGCCTGCCGGATAGCGTGCGTTCAGCGTTTCCAGCCGGGCCAGCGCATCGTGCAGCAGGCCGGCGTCTCCGGGCAGGCTGGCGTCGGGCGCATCGACCCAGTCGGTGAGCAGGGCAAACTGGGCTTCGCTTTCCCGATTGGCCAGCCAGTGAAACTCCAGCTGCTGCAGCAGTTCGTCGCTGGCTTGCGTGGATGTGAGCAGCGTCGGGATCACCACCAGCACCCGGTGCTCAGGCGGAATGCCGGACGCAAAGCCCAGGCGCGCCAAAGGCTGGACCTTCAGCGACTCGGCAATCAGGCGGTGCACAAAAGCCGAAGCGGCCTCGAAAGCCGGACCGGCCAGCAGGAAAAGCGCCACCAGGGTCTGCCAGCGGTGCCAGTCGGCATGGCGCGTGGCCAGTGCCACCATCACCAGCGTCGCCAGCGTGATGCAGCCGATGTACAGGCTCAGCCGCCACCTGCGCCAGTTCAGGCGTTGCCGGGCGCGCTGCGCCGGCATGCCCAGGTCAGCTTCCAGTCGGGCTCGGCCGTCGCCCATCAGGTAAAAGCCTGCGGTTCGCTCGGCGGCGTCTGCTGCCAGGTCGGCAGGCACCGCCTGGGCCGCCGTCACCACTGCCTGGGCCACCTCCTGCTCGGTTTCTCCGCTGTCGCGCGCCAGTTGCTCCATGGACCGGGTGATCTGCTGTCGCGTGCTTTCGCTTTCGCTGGCAAAGCCGGGCAGGTGCCGCAGCACTTGCAGGGAGCGGCTGACGGGCTCGATCAGCTCGACCCAGTCAATCTGGCCAATCGCGCGCAGCGTGGTGATGATGTTGCCAACCGTCAGGTTGGACGCGACCTGGGCGCTCTGGCTTTCCAGCATCAGCGCATGGCCATCGGGGCAGTTTTTCTCGATCCAGCGCACCATGGCGGACGGATCGCCTGAAAGCTCGGTCGGCAGGCGCTGCCACAGCTGGGTCTGGTAGCTGCGCTGCACGCCGCGCTTGCGCATCAGGCTGTCGATGCTGTCCAGGTCCGCCTCGTCCAGCCCTTGCCAGCTGTCCCAGACCGCATGGGCGACTTCACGCGCCAGTTTGCTGCGCGCAATGTCGTCGGCCATGCGGCGCAGGTTTTCCAGCAGCACGACCCGCAGCGTCGTCGGCAAGGCCCACAGTTCGCTCAGGCGCAATTCGCTGCAGCTCTGGTAGGCGTTCAGGAATGCGGTGAACAGTTCCGGGTTTAGCACGCTGTCGGTGTGCGCCACGTAAGCCCAGGCAATACCGTACACACGCGGCAGTCCGCGCAGCGGCAGCACGGCCAGCTTGGGCAGCCGGGCGTAAAAACGGCGCGGCACGCCTTCGCGGATTTGCTGCAGCTGCGCTTCGATCAGCGGGAAATTGTCCAGCAGCCATTCGGCTGCCGGTGTGGCGTAGTGGCCGCCGTGCGAGGTCAGCGCGACATAGTCATAAGCAGTGCGCAGCGCCGCCAGGTTTTCTTCAACGCGTGGAAAGAAGGGCGCGTGGCGCAGCGACTGTGCATCGGTTTCAACGACCTGCGCTTGCGCCAGGCTGCAGCCGTGCTCTTCGAAACGCTGAATACCAAACAGCTCCGCCCGGATCGGTGATTCGGCAGGTCCCTCCTGCGACTGCAGGACTTCTCTGGCATGGGGGCTGAGCGTTGCAAGTCGGTCTAGAACGGCAGGATTCACCCGGTCAAGCCATGGTCAGCAGGCCCAGGCCGATCAGGCCCAGGCTGCACACCACCAGCGCGGCGCCGGTCGTGACAAGCCTGGGTGCCGTGACGGCATGCAGGCTTTCAAGCCGGGTGCGCAAGATGAAAAACCGGCCGCGCGAACGCTGGCAGTCGATCATGTGCGAAGCAAGCGCCATGAAGTCGCTGGATACCAACTCGTTGCTCAGGGAAAGGCGGTGAGCAGACTGTGCATGGGAAGGGGTCATGGATCAGGTCCTCTCAGAAGTTGGTGCTCTTGACGCGCTGAAAACGCGGCATATTTGGCATACCACTGATGCTAGAACCTGCCGGCCCGCGCCGCCATCAAGCGGCCCCTGTTAGGTGTGTAGGACCCGGTCGATACTGCCTGTCAGCCGGTATTTCGCAGGCCGGCGGCAATGCCGTTGATCGAGATGTGGATGCCGGTCTGCACCCGCTGATCGGTCTGGCCGGCGCGGTAGCGGCGCACCAGCTCGACCTGCAGATGGTGCAGCGGATCGATATACGGAAAGCGGTGGCGGATCGAGCGCTGCAGCGCCGCGTTGCCGGCCAGCCGCTGCCGCTCGCCGGTGATGAGCAGCAGCGCGTGGGCGGTGCGGTGCCATTCGCCGTCGATGGCGGCAAAAATCTTCTTGCGCAGTTTGGTGTCGCCCACCAGCTCGGCATAGCGGGACGCCAGCGCCAGATCGCTCTTGGCCAGCACCATGTCCATGTTGCTCAGCAACGTGCGGAAAAACGGCCACTGGCGGTACATTTTTTTGAGCAGCGCCAGCGCATCCTTGCGGCTCTCCGGCGAGCCGCCCTGGCCCAAAAACTGCTCAATGGCGCTGCCGAAACCGTACCAGCCCGGCAGCGTCAGGCGGCACTGGCCCCAGCTGAAGCCCCAGGGAATCGCCCGCAGATCCTCGATCTTTTGCGAGGGCTTGCGCGATGCCGGCCGCGAGCCGATGTTGAGCTCGGCAATCTCGCGGATCGGCGTGGCGCTGAAGAAATACTCGGTGAAGCCCGGCGTCTCATACACCAGCGCGCGGTAGGCGGCCATGCTGGCCCGCGACAGTTCGTCGGCGGCCTGCAGGAACGCCGGGGTCGCCGGCTTGGTCGGCTGCAGCAGCGTGGCCTCCAGCGTGGCGGCGACCAGCGTTTCCAGGTTGCGCCGGCCGATTTCCGGATTGGCGTATTTCGAGCCGATGACCTCGCCCTGTTCGGTCAGTCGGATCTGGCCGCGCACCGTGCCCGGCGGCTGGGCCAGAATGGCTTCGTAGCTCGGTCCGCCGCCGCGCCCAACCGTGCCGCCCCGGCCGTGGAACATGCGCAGCGTGATGCCGTGCGACACGGCCAGCTGGTCGAACAGCTCGACCAGCGCAATCTCAGCCCGGTACAGCTCCCAGTTGCTGGTGAAGATGCCGCCGTCCTTGTTGCTGTCGCTGTAGCCCAGCATGATGTCCTGCTCCGCGCCGCTGCGCGCAAGCAAGCTGGCCACGCCCGGCAGCGCATAGAACTCGCGCATGATGGGCGCGGCATTGCGCAGGTCCTCGATGGTTTCGAACAGCGGCACCACGATCAGGTCGCAGCGCGAGCCAAGCGGGTCCAGCACGTCTTCGAGCACGCCGTGCATCAGGCCGACCTCCTTTTGCAGCAGCAGCACTTCGAGCAGGTCGCTCACGGTTTCGGTGTGGCTGATGATGTAGTGGCGAATCGCTTCCTTGCCGAAGCGCGCGCGCGCGCTCAGGGCGGCTTCGAAAATCGCCAGCTCGGTCTGGGCCAGTTCCGAATAAACATGGCCCAGCACGCGCAGCGGCCGGGCGTCGTTGAGCAGCTTGAGCAGTTGCGTGCGCTTGGCCGCTTCATTCAGGCTGGCGTAGCCCGGTTCGATGCGCGCCACCGCCAGCAGTTCGGCGATGACTTCCTCATGCTTGTCCGAACTCTGGCGCAGATCGACCGTGGCCAGGTGAAAGCCGAATACCTCTACGGCGCGGATCAGCGGATGCAGGCGCTGGGCGGTCAGCGCCTGGCCATGGTGGCTGATCAGCGAGGCCTGCAGCGTTCGCAGGTCGGCCAGGAAATCTTCGGCCCTGGCGTAGGCGTTTTGCGGCGCCACTGCATGGCGCGCCGCTTCGCCGCCGGTCAGCGTTTTCAGCGTGGCCGCCAGCCGGGCATAGACGCCGGTCAGCGCGCGGCGGTAGGGTTCATCCTGGCGGTGCTCGCTGGTGTCGGGCGATTTTTTCGCCAGCGCCTGCATCCCGGCGCTGCAGTCAACCAGGATGGCCGACATCGACAACTCGCCGCCCAGCAGATGCACCTCGGTCAGGTAGTGGCGCAGCGCCACGTCAGCCTGCCGGCGCAGCGCGTAATTCAGCGTGTCGGCATTGACGTTGGGGTTGCCGTCGCGGTCACCGCCGATCCACTGGCCCATGCGCAAAAAACTGTGCACCGGCTGCATGCCCAGCTCGCTCTCCAGGCTGGCGTAGATTTTCGGAATCTCGCGCAGAAAGGTCGCCTCGTAGTAGCTCAGCGCATTTTCGATTTCGTCGGCCACGGTCAGCTTGGAAAAGCGCAGCAGGCGCGTTTGCCACAGCTGCATGACCCGGGCGCGCAGCTGCGCCTCGTTGGCTGCCAGCTCGCGCGGCGTGAGCGCATCCTTGGCGCTGCTCACGGCCAGCGCCATGGCCTTGATGCTGTCGCGCGCCGTCAGCAACTGGGCAATGCCGCGCTCGGCGTCCAGGATGCTTTTTCGCTGCACCTCGGTCGGGTGCGCGGTCAGCACCGGCGAGACAAAGCTGCGCGCCAGCGTGTCCGAGATGGTCTTGGGCGCAATGCCGGCCCAGCGCAGCCTGGCCAGCGCCACGTCGATGCTGCCTTCCTGCGTGTCGCCGGCGCGCTCGTGAATGGCGCGGCGGCGGATGTGGTGGCGGTCTTCGGCCAGGTTGGCCAGGTGTGAAAAATAGGTGAAGGCGCGGATCACGCTGACGGTCTGGTCGCCGCTGAGGTCTTTCAGCAGGGTCTTGAGCGCCTTGTCGGCTTCATGGTCGGCATCGCGCCGAAAGGCCACCGACAGCGTGCGCACCTGCTCGATCAGCTCATACGCGGCCACGCCCTCCTGGTCGCGGATCACGTCGCCCAGGATGCGGCCAAGCAGGCGGATGTCCTCGACCAGCGGGCGCTCGTTGTTCCGGGCGCGAACCGACGGCGTGGCCGGCTTCACGGTTTCTGCGACGGGAGCCGGGATGTCGGGCTTGACAGCGGTCTTGACTTTTTTCGTGCGTGCGGAAGTTGGCATCCTGGCTCTTTGCGTCTGGTGGCGGGTGAAATGGGACCGAAAGCGCACATGCTAGCATTCACTCCCTCTATAGATTACCGACAGGTTACCAGTGGCAGCAGCGCTTCAAACTCCCCCAAACACGCGCAAGGTGGTCATCGCCACGCGCGAAAGCCGCCTGGCGTTATGGCAGGCCGAACATGTCAAGTCGCTGCTGGAAACCCGCCTGGGCTGGCAGGTCGAGCTGCTGGGCATGACCACGCTGGGCGACCAGATCCTGGACCGCTCGCTGAGCAAGGTCGGCGGCAAGGGCCTGTTCGTCAAGGAACTCGAAACCGCGCTGCTTGATGGCCGCGCCGACCTGGCGGTGCATTCGCTCAAGGATGTGCCGATGGACCTGCCCGACGGCTTCGCGCTGGCCTGCGTCCTGGCGCGCGAAGACCCGCACGATGCGTTTGTCTCCAACCGCTATGCGTCGCTGGCCGAACTGCCGCAGGGCGCTGTCGTCGGCACGTCGAGCCTGCGCCGGCTGGTGCTGCTCAAGGCGCTGCGGCCCGACCTGGTCATCGAGCCGCTGCGCGGCAACCTGGACACCCGGCTGCGCAAGCTCGACGAAGGCCAGTACGACGGCATCGTGCTGGCTGCCGCAGGCCTCAAGCGCCTGAGGCTCGAATCGCGCATCCGCCACACCTTTGCGCCCGCTGACATGCTGCCGGCGGCCGGGCAGGGCGCGCTGGGCATTGAAGTGCGCGCTAACCGCGCCGATCTGATCGAGGCGCTGGCCGGGCTCGCGCACCCGCCGACCTGGCTGGCGGTAACGGCCGAGCGCACCGTCTCGCGCGCCATGGGCGGCAGCTGCTCGATGCCGCTGGCTGCTTTTGTCACTGCCGGCAGCGGCGGCGCGCTGCGCCTCGATGCCGCCTGGGGCGAGCCGGCCACCGCCGATGCGCTGTCGGGCGCCCATCAGGCCGCGCCCGCGCCGCTGGTGAAGGCCCGGAAAACCGCTGTCGTGCAGACTTTTGCCGACGCCGAGGCGCTGGGCGAAGCCGTGGCGGCGCAGTTGCGCGCCGGCGGTGCGGTCTGGGCCGGCAACGCGCCGCTGGCCTGAGCCGTTCCGGCGTGACGACATGACGACCGCTCGCGCCATCGTGACCCGGCCCGAACCCGATGCCGGGCGATGGGCGCAGCAGCTGGCGCAAGCCGGCATTCCCGCAGAGGCCTTCGCGCTGATCGACATCGCACCCCTTTCAGCCGCCGCCGACGCGCAGGCGCTTGAGCAGGCCTGGCAGGGGCTGGACGGCTATGCCGCCTGCCTGTTCGTCAGCGGCCATGCCGTCGCGCACTTTTTCAAGAAAAAAAGGCTTTTTGCGCAGGATGCACGGGCGCAAGCAGCTATGGATAAAGTAGCAGATGGCAGTTTTTCAGGAATTCCGCCACGCCTGCGCTTCATGGCGCCCGGCCCCGGCACCGTGGCTGCGCTGCGGGCCGCCGGCGTTCCCGCCGCGCAAATCGACGCGCCGGCGGCCGATGCCCGCCAGTTTGATTCCGAGGCGCTGTGGCAGGCCATCGGGGCGCGTGACTGGCAGGGCCGCAGGGTGCTGGTCGTTCGCGGTCAGAGCGCCGGCGCTGAAGCCGCCAGTTCCGGGCGCGACTGGATTGTTCGCCAGTGGCAGGATAGGGGTGCCAGCGTCGATTTTGTCGGCGTCTACCAGCGCCGCGCGCCGCTGCTGGCCGACGCGCAGGTCGCGCGCGCCCGGCAAGCCAGCGCCGATGGCTCGGTCTGGCTGTTCAGCAGTTCCGAAGCCGTGGCCAATCTGGTCGGGCTGGCGGGCCTGCAGGGCGTGGACTGGGGGCGCGCCCGCGCCGTCGCCACCCACCCGCGCATCGCTCAGGCCGTGCGCGCCGCCGGCTGGGGTGTTGTTGTGGAGTCACGCCCTGCGCTCCAGGACATCCGGCAGGTGCTTGGCTCGATAGAATTGCAGCATCCATGAGCGACAGTCCCCCAGCCTTGCCCCCGTTGAGCTACCCGCCGCCGCCAGGCGAGCCGGCGCTTGATCGCGGCGTGCCCTCCAGCGCCGTGGCGCACGCCGCCCCGCTGGACGCGTGGCTGGTGCCGCGCAGCTGGGCGCTGGCCGTGGCGGCGCTGGCAGCCGCCGGCCTGCTGGCCAGCGCGGCGCTGTGGCAAAAGCTCGGTTCCATTCAGGAAGAACTCGCACGCCGCACAACGGACACCAGTGCGCAGTCCATCGAAGCGCGCACCCTTGCGCAGGACGCGCAGGACAGCACCCGCGAGCAGTCGGTGCGCCTGGCGCTGCTCGAAACCCGCCTCGGCGAAGTCAGCCTGCAGCGCACCCAGCTCGAGGAACTGATGCAGAGCCTGTCGCGCTCGCGCGACGAAAACCTGGTGGTCGATGTCGAATCCGACCTGCGGCTGGCCCAGCAGCGCGCCTTGCTGACCGGCAGCGCCGAGCCCTTGCTGGCCGCGCTGAAATCGGCCGAAACCCGGCTGGCGCGCGCCGCCCAGACGCGCCTGAACCCGGTGCAGCGCGCTGTCACCCGCGACATCGAGCGCGTCAGGAACGCCAGCATTGCCGACGTGCCGGCGCTGATGCTCAAGCTCGACGAGCTGGCTCGCCTGGTCGATGAACTGCCGGTCGTCAATGAAGTGGCGAGCAACAACATTGCGCGTTCGGTCGATGCCGTGGCGGTCGAGCCCCAGGCCGATGCCCCGGACGCGGGCAAAAAGTCCTGGCTGCCGGGCGTTGACACGCTGGCGCTGCGCGCCTGGTCGGGCCGTGTCGCGGGCAGCGTGTGGCAGGAAGCCAGCCAGCTGCTGCGGGTCAGCCGCATCGACCAGCCCGAAGCGGCCCTGCTGGCGCCCGAGCAGGCATTTTTCCTGCGCGAAAACCTCAAGCTGCGGCTGCTCAACGCGCGCCTGGCGCTGCTGTCGCGCCAGACCGACGCAGCACGCGCCGACCTGCTCAACGCCAGCAACTGGCTGGGCAAATACTTTGATCCCGCAGCGCGCAAGACCCAGGCCGCCCGCCAGCTGCTGGTCCAGGTGCAGGGCCAGCTCAAGAACACCGATCTGCCCCGGCTCGACGAAACCCTGGCCGCGCTGGCCACCGCAGCCGCCGGCCGCTAGGCGCCCGGCGCTGCACACCGGCAAGTCACACCACATCATGCGCGCCGCTCTCTGGTTCATCGCCCTGTTCGGCATTGCCGTCGCGGTCGCCCTGTTTGCCGGCAATAACCAGGCGGTCGTCACCGTTTTCTGGCCGCCGCACCGGGTCGATGTTTCCTTCAACCTGACGGTGCTGCTGCTGGTCGGGCTGTTCATGCTGCTGTACTTGGCATCGCGCGCACTGTCGGCGCTGTTTTCCCTGCCGGTCGAGGCGCGGCGCTGGCGTGCGCAGCAAAAAGAGCGCGCCATGTACGGCGCGCTCATGGATGCGCTGGCCCATCTGATGGCCGGGCGCTTCATCCGCTCGGCCAAATCGGCCCAGAATGCGCTGGCGCAGGAAAAAAGCCTGGGCGTGACCACCGAAACCACGGGGCACCCCACCGGCCACAGCGACACCCTGGCCAGCCAGCTGCGCTCGCTGTCGCACCTGTTAGTGGCCGAAAGCGCGCAGGCGCTGCAAAACAAGGCACTGCGCAACCAGCACCTGGCGCTGGCGCTGCAGAATTCGTCCGCCCGCCATGCCCAGGAAGTGCGCGAGGGCGTGCTGTTTCGCGCCGCCCGCTGGTCGCTCGAAGACCATGACGCCGGCGCCGCCCTCGACTGGCTCGGCCAGTTGCCGCAGGGCGCGTCGCGCCGCACGCTGGCCCTGCGCATGAAGCTGCGCGCCGCCCGCTACGGCCGGCAGACCCTGCAGGCGCTGGAAACCGCGCGCCTGCTGGCCAAGCACCGTGCGTTCTCGCCCGCCGCAGCGCAGAGCATCCTGCGCGGCTTGGCGCTCGAATTGCTCGACGATGCCCATGACCCGGTGCAGTTGCAGCAGGCCTGGGCGTTGCTGGACGACAGCGAGCGCGCCATGCCCGAGCTGTGCGTACACGCGGCCGCCCGGCTGATGAGCCTGCATGGCGATGCGGCGCTGGCCCGTTCCTGGCTCCTGCCGGTGTGGGAGCGCATGCTGGAGCCCCGGTCTGAACTGGGCGACAACCTGCGCATCAAGCTCATCACGGTGCTGGAAGCCGGCATGGACACGCTCGATGGCGAATGGCTGGCGCGCATCGAGGCCGCCCAGGTGAGTCGGCCGCGCGACGCCTATTTGCTGTACCTGGCCGGCATGGCCTGCCTGAGCCGGCAACTCTGGGGCAAGGCGCGCCAGCTCCTGAGCCAGGCCGCGCCGGCCTTGCAGGACCGGCTGCTGCACCGCAACGCCTGGCGCGCCCTGGCGATGCTGGCCGAGCAGCGCGAGGACGATGCTGCCGCCTCCGAGGCCTACAAGCGCGCCGCGCAGCCCTGACCGGCCCCTCTACTCTCGCACCGCATGCAGGTTGATGCGCGTGCTGGCTGCTACCGCGCATCGCGCTTTAACGCAGGCAAGCCCGCTCCCTTGGGGCTAGAGCGGTGTCACCTTGACCTGCAAACATGGTCATGCCTGGGCGCGCCGGGCTCAAACCCTGCCGTCATTCCCGCGCAGGCGGGAATCCAGTCCGGTGTGTACACGGCGCACCGCCCTTGCCGCGCCTTCTGGATTCCCGCCTCCGCAGGAATGACGGACAATTTTTTTTCAGATCAGGGCAAAACTGCTCTAGTCCCTCGCCATCCAGGCAAGTCCCTGCCGAAAGGCAGGCACGGCGCCCCAACACGCACCCTACGACCGCCCTGTGATCGGGCCATGCAGCTGAATCCGTCAGCATCCAGCAGACAAAAAAAGGCCGCATCCCGTGCGTGGGATGCGGCCTTGGCGCCTGGGCTGCGCCTGAAGTCTCGTTTCAGGGACTCAGGCTGCCGGGCTGGTTAGGTCAGTCGGCCGATTTCTCGAACGGCAGGGGCATGCTGGCCAAATCGCGCTTGGTCTCGACCAGCACCAGCGGGGCTTCTTCCACCACCACCGGGGCAGGGCGCTCGCGCCGTACCGTGATCGGCTTGACTTCAGCGGCAATGGCCGCCTGCGCTTCGGCGATCTTGGCGGCGTCGGAATTGACCCACTGCAGGCCCGAACCCTCAGCCACCTGGGCCAGGTCCTGCAAAGGCAGGTCGTAGGCTTGGACCTTGGGCAGGCCTGCGGCCTTGACTTGCGGTGCTGCAGCTGGCGCTGGGGGTATGCGCACCGGTGTCGCGACAGGCATCGGAACAGCCGCAGGCACTGGCGCAGGAATAACGACAGGCGCTGGCGCAATCGCTGCCACTGGAAGGGCTTGCGGCGCTACCAATTCAGGAGCTACAGGCGCTTGTCCATCCTGCGGGAAGGGCTGATTTGGCTCAAAAACGCTGGCCTTGGCCATGGTTTCCTCGCCTTGCACGGCCGGCTCGCCGCGATCACTGCGTTCACGGCGTTCGCGGCCATAGCGGTCACGGCTGCGGCGCGGCTGGCGCTCCTGATTTTCTTCCTGACCTTCAGGGCGCGCCTGAACGTCGGTCGATGACACCAGTGCTCCTGCGTTGCCTGCTTCGTCCGGGCCGGATATGACCGCCGGATGCGCCGCATCGAAACTGTCAGCCTGCGCACCTTCAACCGGTGCGGCAGCGCTGTCGCTGCGCTCACCCCGGCGCTCGTTGCGGCGGCCGGAGCGTTCGCCGCCCCGTTCGTTGCGTTCACGACGGCCTTCTACCTGCGGCTGCTCGCTGCTGCTTTCGGCGCGTGCTTCATTGCGGGCTTCGCTGCGCGTTTCATCGCGTCCGCCGGCCGGGCGGCGCTCGGCGTCACGCCCGTTTTCTTCAACCGACCGTTCCTGGCGCGGTGCGGGAGCGTCGCCCCCCATGGCGGCAGCCATGGCCGCCTGATTGGCCAGTGCCAGATCCTGCTCGACGGCATCGCGCGGGATGCGCTCGCCGCGTTCTGGCCGGTCACTGCGCTCTGGTCGCTCGGCGCGGCCTTCGCGCGTGCGGCCGCGCTCGCCGCCACGGGCTTCGCGAACCTGGCCCTGCGCGTCATTGCGCGGCTGGAATTCGCTCTCGCCCCGGACTTCGTTGCGGTTTTCTCCACGGCTTTCACTGGCTGGCCGCTCCTGGCGTTCCTGACGCTCGGGACGGCCGCCCTCGGCGCGGCCTTCAGGGCTGCGTTCACGGCGCTGCTCGCCGCCACGGCTGTCCGGACGCGCTTCGGCACGGCCTTCAGGCGCGGCGCCTTCGGGGCGTCCACGGCTGCTACTGCGCCGGCCATCGCCACGGCCGCCATCACCGCGTCCGCCGCGCTCCGTGCGCCCGCCGCGTTCGGGTCGTTGTTCACCGCGTGCTTCGACAGGCCGGCTTTCGCGCGGCGTATCGGCTTGCGGCGCTTCCTTTTTCACTTCCCGGAGGACGGGCGCGGATGCCGGCTCAGGTGTTTCGGCCATGCCGAACAGGTTCTTGATCCAGCCGAACAAGCCCTTTTCCGCTGGGGCAGGCGCGGGAACATGAACCGGCAGCGCAGGCGGCGCCTTGACCGCCACCGGGGCAACGGCCACCGGTTTCGGTTGGGCCATCGGGGCCGGCGCATCGGGCAGCACGCCCTTGATGATCGGTTCCTGCCTGTTGTGCTTTTCCTGACTGCGGCGCGTCACCGTGGTCGGGTCCTCATGCTCTTCAGCCATCTTGTAGCTGGCTTCGATGTTGTCCAGGCGCGGGTCGTCGTGCTTGAGGCGTTCGAGCTTGTAGTTCGGCGTTTCCAGCGTCTTGTTGGGCACCAGGAGCACGTTGATGCGCTGCTTCATCTCGATCTTGCTGATCTCGGAGCGCTTTTCGTTCAGCAGGAAAGACGCCACATCGACCGGCACCTGGCACAGCACCGAGGCGGTGCTGTCCTTGAGCGACTCTTCCTGGATGATGCGCAAAATCTGCAGCGCCGAGCTTTCGGTGTCGCGGATATGGCCCGAGCCGCCGCAGCGCGGGCACGGAATCGACGCGCCTTCTGACAACGCAGGGCGCAGGCGCTGGCGGCTCATTTCCATCAGGCCGAACTTGCTGATGGTGCCGAACTGCACGCGTGCGCGGTCCTGGCGCAGCGCGTCGCGCAGGCGGTTTTCGACATCGCGGCGGTTGCGCGACTCTTCCATGTCGATAAAGTCGATGACGATCAGGCCGCCCAGGTCGCGCAGGCGCATCTGGCGCGCCACTTCGTCAGCCGCTTCCAGATTCGTGCGGGTCGCGGTTTCCTCGATATCGCCGCCCTTGATGGCGCGCGCCGAGTTCACGTCTACCGATACCAGCGCTTCGGTGTGGTCGATGACGATGGCGCCGCCCGATGGCAACTGCACGGTGCGCGCATAGGCCGACTCGATCTGGTGCTCGATCTGGAAGCGCGAGAACAGCGGCGCGTCGTCGCGGTAGCGCTTGACGCGGTGCTCGTGCTCGGGCATCACATGCGCCATGAACTGGCGCGCTTGTTCATAGACGTCGTCGGTGTCGAACAAGATGTCGCCGATGTCGCTGTTGAAATAGTCGCGGATGGCGCGAATGACCAGGCTCGATTCCTGGTAGATCAAAAAGGCGCCCTTGCCGCCCTTGCCAGCGCCGTCAATCGCGGTCCACAGCTTGAGCAGGTAGTTCAAATCCCATTGCAATTCAGGGGCGCTGCGGCCGATGCCTGCGGTGCGGGCGATGATGCTGGCGCCGGCCGGGTATTCCAGCTTGTCCATTGCCTCCTTCAGCTCGGCACGGTCTTCGCCTTCGATGCGGCGCGACACGCCGCCGCCGCGCGGGTTGTTCGGCATCAGGACGACATAGCGGCCGGCCAGCGAGACAAAGGTCGTCAGCGCCGCGCCCTTGTTGCCGCGTTCTTCCTTTTCGACCTGGACCAGCAGTTCCTGGCCTTCGCGGATCACATCGCTGATGCGCGCCTGGCTGACCGACACGCCTTGCGTGAAGTATTGCTTGGAGATTTCCTTGAACGGCAAAAAGCCGTGGCGGTCCTCGCCGTAATCGACGAAGCACGCTTCCAGTGAAGGCTCGACGCGGGTGACGACGGCCTTGTAGATGTTGCCCTTGCGCTGTTCGCGCCCCTCGATTTCAATTTCGTAGTCGAGGAGTTTTTGTCCATCGACAATGGCCAGGCGGCGTTCTTCGGCCTGGGTAGCATTGACCAGCATGCGTTTCATGAATGTTCCTAACTGTTCTTCGTTCTAAAGCCCAAAAATGGCTGAACGACACCAGGAGCAACGCAGTGCAAACGTGGGGAATTGCCGGAGAGCTTTTGACAGCAAACTGGCCGACAGGAAACCGGTCGGCTAGTTTCAGTCTGGGCGTAGGCGCGTGGATGGAGTGAGCAGGTATCTGACGGGATTTGCTACAAAATCAGTAGCTGCTTGCGCCCGCTGTGCAAGGGCTACAGGCTGATTTATGCCATAAAGCAGGGCCAGAAGGCGCCGCAGGCAACTAAAAATCAGACTGACCCGTGTTGTCATCAGAGGGTTACCCGTTAAAAGACTTGATCTCAGCTGGATCCGGACGCAGCCCCGGGTCCGTGACCTGAAGCTGCATCCCTTGGTATTCCGTGGTTTTATTCGCAAAGCGTCGACTCGTCTGCATGGCAATTCCCGTGTCGCGAGGTGCCTGGCACGCGTCGCTTGTGGGCTACCGCCACCAGTGGCATCGACCTTCCAGCGAGGCTGTTTGCAGACCTTTTCAGGGGCTTTGGATTGGTGTGGACTAAACTCCAGACAAATCAACTACTTACAGCGTATCGCTAGTGAAACACATTATAGGGGCAGCTTCCGGCAAGGCAAAACGCCCGGCAAAAGCGCCATTTCGCCCCATTCCTGCTGCCGTTGTGCCTGTCGTCCAGGTTATACCGCTACCCCAAACCCCTGAAGCAGCGGCCACCGTGCCGCAAGCAACCCTGGTCACGGTCGATGAGGACTATGCGGGCCAGCGGCTCGACAATTTTTTGATCCGCCAGCTCAAGGGCGTGCCCAAGACCCACGTCTACCGCATCATCCGCAGCGGTGAAGTGCGCGTCAACAAGGGCAGGGCGCATGCCGACACCCGCGTGGAGGCAGGCGACATCGTTCGCCTGCCGCCGGTGCGCACGTCGGAGCGCGCCGAGCAAAAAGCCCAGGTCATGCAAAGCGTGATGACCGAAGTGGCGCGCCACGGCGCCAGCTCGACCGTCGGCGGCTATGCGCCTGCTGCTGAATTCCCGATCCTGTTCGAGGACGACTTTCTGCTGGCCATCGACAAGCCGGCCGGCGTGGCCGTGCATGGCGGCAGCGGCGTGAGCTTCGGCATCATCGAGCAACTGCGCATGGCCCGGCCGGAGGCCGATTTTCTGGAACTGGTGCACCGGCTGGACCGCGAAACCAGCGGCATTTTGCTGATCGCCAAGCGCCGCATGGCCCTAAAGCTGCTGCAGGAGCAGTTCCGCGAGCGTGAAACCGACAAGGTCTACCTGGCGCTGGTCAGCGGCAACTGGCCCGCCAGGCTGCGCGTGATCGACAAGGCGCTGCACAAGTACCTGCTGCCCAACGGCGAGCGGCGCGTGAAAATCGTCGCCAACGACCATCCCGATGCCATGCGTTCGGTCACCCTGGTCAAGGTGAAGGCCGAGATTGCCGCCAATCCGCTGGCGCCCGGCACGCCGTTCAGCCTGCTCGAAGTCACCATCAAGACCGGCCGAACGCACCAGATCCGCGTGCATCTGGCCGGCGAGGGACACCCGATTGCCGGCGACGACAAGTACGGCGATTTCGAGCTGAACAAGGCGCTGCAAAAAAGCAGCCCAGGCTCGCCTTCGCTCAAGCGCATGTTTTTGCATGCCTGGAGCTTGAAGTTCAACCACCCCAAGACCCGCAAGGCAGTCCAGCTACAGGCGACCTTGCCGGCGGAACTGCAGCAATTCATGCCCTACCGCACGGCTGAGCCTTCTGCGGAAATCGGCAATCCTTGAAAAATTGCAAAGCGGGTCACGCATCGTTCATGCGGTCCAGCGACAATCCGGGTCATGAACACTCGAAATTTTGACCTGATTGCCTTTGACTGGGACGGAACACTGTTCGACTCCACCCAGATCATCGTGCGCTGCATCCAGGCCGCCGTTTGCGACGTCGGCGGCAGGCAGCCGACCCAGGAAGCTGCCGCCTATGTCATCGGACTGGGCCTGATGCAGGCGCTGGCCCATGCCGCGCCCGACGTGCCGCCCGAGAAATACCCGGAACTCGGTGCCCGCTACCGCCACCATTACGCCACCCATTTCAATGACCTGAGCCTGTTTGAAGGCGTCCTTTCGCTGCTCGACGCGCTCAAGGCCCGTGGCCATTGGCTGGCGGTGGCGACCGGAAAGTCACGGCACGGACTTGACGAGGCGCTCAAAAGCGTTGAACTCAGGGGCGTTTTTGACGGCTCGCGGACCGCCGACGAGACGGCCGGCAAGCCCGACCCGCTGATGCTGCACGAACTGATGGCGCAGTTCGACCTGCCTGCCAGCAGGATATTGATGATCGGCGACACCACGCACGACCTGCAAATGGCGCTGAACGCCGGCTGCGCCAGCGTTGGCGTGAGTTATGGCGCGCATGAGCCGGCCACTTTTACCGTGCTCAATCCGCTGCACGTGGCGCATTCGGTGCAGGACCTGCACCAGTGGCTGCTGGCCAACGGCTGAGGGTGGCCTGAGCCCATGGATGAGTTGCTGCCGCTTTGCAACAGCCGCGAGCTTGCGGACGGCGGACTGGCCGTGGGGTTTGACGTGGTATACGCCGGCCAGACCTGCCGCGCCTTCGCCATCCGTTTTGAGGGCCGGCCGCAGGCTTACCTGAACCGCTGCACCCATGTGGCGATGGAGCTGGACTGGCAGCCCAACCGCGTGTTTGACGACAGCGGCCAGTGGCTGCTGTGCGCCAGCCACGGCGCGGCCTACCGGCCCGATACCGGAGCGTGCGCCGGCGGCCCGTGCCGCGCGGGACTGGTCAAGATCATGCTTTCCGAGCGCGACGGGGTGGTCTTCTGGCACGCAGCCTACAACCTCAAACCCTTGTTGTTTTGAATACATCTCTAAACTAGCCCCATGAACGATTCCAACCGACCCGGTAACACCGACTCCTCCTTTGATCCGTCCAGGGAGCCGGGAACTCCGCCAGACCACCCGCAACCCCCTGCGCCGCAGGTGAAAGATGGCGCCGAATTGAAGGGGAAGTACGCTGCGGCAGACTCGTCCAGCGTTCCCGGCTGGGAGAGGGCGACACTTGAAAAGCTGGTATTTGCCACGCTTGACGAGCAAAAGGCCACGCGCCGCTGGAAAACCTTCGTGCGCCTGTCCTGGCTGCTGTTTTTTGTCATCTTGCTGTGGATGGTGCTGCAGCGCGGCACCCCGGTCACCGACCCCAGCGTGCCGCACACCGCCGTGGTTGAGATCAAGGGTGAAATTGCCCAGGGTGCCGATGCCAGCGCCGAGTTCGTCAATGCCGCCTTGCGCTCGGCCTTTGAAGACGAGGGCTCCAAGGCCATCGTGCTGCTGATCAATTCACCAGGCGGCAGCCCGGTCCAGGCCGGCATGATGAATGACGAAATCCTGCGCCTGAAGGCCAAGCACAAGAAGCCGGTCTATGCCGTGGTGGAGGAAAGCTGCGCTTCGGCCGCTTATTACATCGCCGTGTCGGCCGACCAGATTTTCGTTGACAAGGCCAGCATCGTCGGCAGCATCGGCGTGCTGATGGACAGCTTTGGCTTTACCGGCCTGATGGACAAGCTCGGCGTGGAACGCCGCTTGCTGACCGCCGGCGAAAACAAGGGTTTTTTAGACCCCTTCAGCGCGCAAAACGACAAACAGCGGGCTTTCGCACAAAGCATGCTGGACCAGATTCACCAGCAGTTCATCGCCGTGGTCAAGGCCGGCCGGGGCAGTCGCCTGAAGGAAACGCCCGAGATGTTCACGGGCCTGTTCTGGAACGGCCAGCAGGCGGTGGAACTTGGCCTGGCCGACCACCTGGGCAACCTCGACTACGTTGCCCGCGAGGTCGTCAAGGTCGAGGAAATCATTGACTACACGCGCCGCGACAACGTGGCCGAGCGCCTCGCCAAGAAGTTTGGCGCCGCCCTGGGCGAAGGTGCCATGAAAGCATTCCAGGCAATTCCCGCGCTTCGCTAACCAGCGTAAAGAGCGTCAAAAAAACCCGCCCAGAAGGCGGGTTTTTTTTGTGTCACCGGAAATCTTGATTACCGGCCAATGCAGAACACGGTGGGCAAATCGAGCGGAAGCGTCGGTTTGTCACGTTTCCACTGGCTCGCCAGCGCACTGCGCGATACACCGCCGTCCAGCGTGATGCCGCAGCTCAGGGCAAGCCGGGTGTTGCCCTGCAGGGTTTGCAGCAGACCCTGAAGCAGGGCGGCATTGCGGTAGGGCGTTTCAATGAATATCTGGGTCTGGCCTGTCTTTAGTGCCAGCGATTCGAGTTCGCGGATGCGCTGGGCGCGGCCGGAAGGGTCTTGTGGCAGGTAGCCGACAAACGCGAAGTTCTGTCCATTCAGTCCGCTTGACGCCAGCGCCAGCATCAGCGACATCGGGCCTGTCAGCGGCTGCACCTGAATCCCGAGGTCATGCGCAGCGCGCACCACCGACGAGCCCGGATCGGCAATGGCGGGCATTCCGGCTTCGCTGACCAGGCCGATGTCGCGACCTTCAAGGGCGGCTGCCAGCAGCGGCCGGGCATCAAAGTGGCCGCTGTGGTCGCCCTTTTTATGCACTTCGCGCGGCAACTCCTGAATCTGCAGCGCCTGGACCGGCGTGGACAAAGGATGCAGCTCGTTGATGCGCTTAAGGTAGGCGCGCGTGCTTTTGGCGTTCTCGCAGATCCAGCAGCACAGCCGGGCCGCTACCTGCAGCGTACCGGCTGGCATCACGTCCTGCAACGGGGCCTGGCTGTCGCAGCCGAAATCAAGCGGTGCTGGCACCAGGTAGAGTTTTCCCTTGGCGATGCTCATGGGGCGGCCCTGCGGTTTGCCAACACGACAATGCCGGCGGCCTGGATCATTTTGCAGGTGCGGATCAACGGCAGGCCGACCAGTGCGGTCGAATCGTCGCTGTCAATCGATTCGAGCAGCGCAATGCCCAGCCCTTCGCTCTTGGCACTGCCAGCGCAGTCGTAGGGCTGCTCGGCGCGCAGGTAATTTTCAATTTCGGCATCGTCCAGTTCGCGAAACTTCACCCGGACGGCCGCCAGTGCGGTTTGCTCGAAACCGCTTTCGAGGCAAACCACCGCCACCGCCGTTTGAAAAATCACGGTCTGGCCGCGCATTTGGCGCAACTGAGCGACCGCCCGTTCATGGTTGCCCGGCTTGCCCAGCGCCAGCCCGTTCAGGTCCGCCACCTGGTCGGAACCGATCACGACGGCTTGCGGAAAATTCCTGGCCACGGCGCGCGCCTTGGCCAGCGCCAGACGCCCGGCAAGCGCGTCCGGCGTTTCATGCTGCAGTGGCGTTTCATCAACTTCTGGCGCGGCCACCGCGAAAGGGATTTGCAGTCGCTGGAGCAACTCGCGCCGGTAGGGCGAGGTGGAGCCCAGCACCAGTGGCCGGCCTGCCGGGTGGCTGTTAGCGGGAAGATCGGGTTTTTCGGGGAGTGCAGGGGAAGAAAGGGTCGCAGGGTTCATGCCCTGATTCTCTTACACTGCACGCATGTCCAAATCTCACCACGCCACCCGGCTGAACATGCAAGCCTTTGCCCGCGAAGGCGTTCCGCTCATCGAAACCACTCCGCTACAAAATATGGAGCGCCTGACGCAGGAGGCACAAGCGCTAGCGCCTGATTTGATGCTTAATTGGGAAGCTCGTGCCGAGTTACGTCCGGGCTCGGGCACAGAGGACGATGTCTGGCTGCACCTGCTGGCTACCGCATCGGTCCCGCTGGTCTGCCAGCGCTGCATGGGCACGGTAGCCACGCTGCTAGAGGTTGACCAGTGGTACCGTTTCGTTGCTACCGAAGAGATTGCCATGGCCGAGGACGACGAGTCCGAGGAGGACTTGCTGGTCATGGCGCCGCATTTCGACCTGCTCGCGGTGCTGGAAGACGAACTGCTGATGGCGCTGCCGCTGGTGCCGATGCATGACGAATGCCCGGTAGCGCCCGTCATGCAGGTCGGCGAGGACGCGCTGGCCGATGGTGCTGGCCAGAACGGCGAAGAAGTGCCGTCGGGCGAAAAGCCCAATCCTTTTGCCGTTTTGGCCCAGCTGAAAAAGAAAAGCCAGTAGCCGGATTGCCCTTTTTTCAGGGTGCGCAGCTTGTGCTTACCGGGTAGCCGTGTGAACGGCCCAATCAACCGGCGCAGGATGCTTTTCGGTATCGGGCTATAATCCGAGGCTTCGCGTACCAAGGTAGTGATGCTGGCTTCTCTAGCTCGAACAGAGCAATGCAGTTCACCAGACTTCGAAATTTGGTGCGAAATTTACCAACACTATCACCCTAGCAGGAGCGAATCATGGCTGTCCAGCAAAACAAAAAGTCCCCTTCCAAGCGCGGTATGCACCGCTCGCATAACGCACTGAACGTGCCGGGCATCGCCGTGGAGTCCACCACGGGCGAAATCCATTTGCGCCACCACATCAGCCCCACCGGTTTTTACCGTGGCCGCAAGGTGCTGAAAACAAAAGCTGAAGCGTAATTTCACGTTCCAAGCCATGGCCCGCACTCATCCTGCGGGCCTTTCTTTTTCCTGAATTTCAATTCTTGACTGAACCGGTCCGCGCATGATCAGGATTGCTGTCGATGCCATGGGAGGCGATATTGGTCCCGATGTCACCCTCGCTGCCAGTCTGGCCTTTTTGCGGGCGCATCCGGACGCCGAAATGTTGCTGGTGGGCCAGCCCGAGGTGCTTGCAGCCCATCCCCTGCATGCCCAGTTGCTGGCGCAAGCCCGATGCGAGATCGTTGCCGCCAGCGAGGTGGTCACGATGGACGATTCGATTGAAATCGCCCTGCGCCGCAAGAAGAATTCCTCAATGCGCGTGGCCATCAACCAGGTCAAGGAGGGGCGCGCCCAGGTGGCCGTCTCGGGCGGCAATACCGGCGCGCTGATGGCGATTGCCCGTTATGTGCTCAAGACCCTGGAAGGCATTGACCGCCCCGCCATAGCGTCACAGTTGCCCAATGCGGCGGGCAAGGCCACCACCATGCTCGACCTGGGCGCCAATGTGGATTGCACCGAGGAGCATTTGCTGCAGTTCGCGGTGATGGGTTCGGCGCTGGTTGCGGCCATTGCCGACATTCCTTCGCCGACGGTGGGCTTGCTCAACATCGGGGAAGAAGCGATCAAGGGCGGCGACATGATCAAGAAGGCCGGCAAGCTGCTGCGGGCCGCTTCTGATTCGGGCGATATCAATTTCTATGGCAATGTCGAAGGCAACGACATTTTCAAGGGCACGACCGATCTGGTCGTGTGCGACGGCTTTGTCGGCAATGTGGCGCTCAAGAGCAGCGAAGGCCTGGCCCACATGATCGGCGACTACATCAAGGCCGAGTTCTCCCGCAACCTGCTGACCAAGATGGCGGCGCTGGTGGCTTATCCGGTGCTTTCTGCCTTTAAAAAGCGGTTTGACCACAGGCGTTACAACGGCGCGGCCTTGCTCGGCCTGCGTGGCCTGGTCTTCAAAAGCCATGGTTCGGCGGACGTCTTTGCATTCGAGCAGGCCTTGGGCCGGGCTTATGATGCAGCCCGGAACAACTTGCTGGAAAGGGTGCGCGAACGCATTGCCCATGCAGCGCCCCTGCTGGTAGCCGCCAGAGGGGCTGTATCCACCGACGACGCGCAGACAGTTTCCTGCCTGCCTGCCGAATCTCCTGTTTCAACCCCGGCGCACTAATCCAATGACCCGCTATTCACGCATTACCGGCACCGGCAGCTACCTGCCGCCGAACCGCTTGACCAATGCCCAACTGGCCGCCGACCTGGCCACCAGGGGTGTCGAGACCTCTGACGAATGGATTGTCGAACGCACTGGCATCAGAGCGCGCCACTTTGCCGCGCCTGACGTGACCAGCAGCGACCTCGGGCTTGAAGCGGCCAAGCGTGCCATCGAAGCCGCCGGCTTGAAGGCTGCCGACATTGACCTGATCATCGTGGCTACCTCGACGCCTGACATGGTGTTCCCTTCGGTTGCCTGCATCTTGCAACACAAGCTTGGAATCGCCGGTTGCCCCGCCTTTGACCTGCAGGCGGTCTGCAGCGGTTTCGTTTATGCCTTGACCGTGGCGGACGCCATGATCAAGAGCGGCGCGGCGAGCAAGGCGCTGGTGGTCGGCGCGGAAGTGTTTTCGCGCATCCTCGATTTTTCCGACCGCACTACCTGCGTGCTGTTCGGCGATGGCGCGGGCGCCGTGGTGCTCGAAGCTTCGGAAACGCCCGGGATTTTGGCCAGCGACCTGCATGCCGATGGAAAGCATGTCGGCATCCTTTGCGTTCCCGGCCATGTATCGGGCGGTCAGGTGCTCGGCAGCCCGCTCCTCACCATGGATGGCAAGGCGGTCTTCAAACTGGCCGTCGGGATGCTCGAAAGCGCTGCCCGGGCCGCGCTTGCGAAGGCAGAACTCACCGAAGCGGATATTGACTGGCTGATTCCACACCAGGCCAATCTGCGCATCATGCACAGCACGGCCAAAAAACTGAAACTTCCGCTGGAAAAAATGATTGTCACGGTGGACCAGCATGGCAATACCTCGGCGGCATCCATTCCGCTGGCGTTGGACGAAGCGGTGCGCAGCGGCAAGGTCAAAAAGGGAGACATCGTCATGCTCGAAGGCGTCGGCGGCGGTTTCACCTGGGGTGCCGTGCTTCTCAAATACTGAAATGGTGCTCTGCTGCCTTCACGGATGCGCGCCTTTCGGGCTGGGGGCTGCTTGAACGTCCGCAGGCCAGGCTTTGCACGCTGCATGGATTTGCTGGCGGCGTTGGCGCTGCTGGCGATTTTTATTGTGGCGGGCTGGAAAATTGCTAGCCGCCCGCCGGCGCCGGATTTTCTGCTCCTTCCCCGGCAGGAAGCGTCCGCGGCAAGTGCTTTACCAGCCGCCCAGGCCAGCGGCCCTGCAACGACCGTACCCCTCCGGCAACGCTCTCCCGACGGCCGTTTCGAATTCGACGCCCGGTTTGTTTCCTCCGCCCCCGGGCAGGCTGTGCATGCCGCGTCTCTGGTTGAACTGCGTGACGGCCGCCTGCGCGCCGTATGGTTCTCGGGTTCGCGCGAGGGGGCAGGGGATGTGGCGATAAAAACATCGGTCATGGACGCTGCAAGCCTGCGCTGGAGCGAGGAAACCACGCTTTTTGACCGCAAGCAGCTTCAGCAGGATTTGTGGCGCTATGTCAAAAAAATAGGAAATCCGGTGATCGCCCGCATGCCCGACGGCTCGCTGGTGCTCTGGATGGTCAATGTGTCGGTGGGTGGATGGGCTGGCAGTTCCATCAGCTGGGCGCGTTCCATGGACGATGGCGACTCCTGGAGCCCTGCCCGGCGGCTGGTGACCTCGCCTTTTATCAATATCAGCACGTTGGTCAAGGGCGCGCCGGTTTATTACCAGAATGGCCAGTTTGGCCTGCCGGTGTACCACGAGTTCGTCACCAAGTTTGCCGAAATCCTGCACCTTGGTTCCCAGGGGCAGGTGATCGACAAAGTCCGCATCCCGGGCAGCCAGAACAGCCTGCAGCCCGTCGTGCTGGTCAGCAGTGCAAGGCAAGCGCAGGTTTACATGCGTTCGGGCAGCAGCACCGCCGTGATGGCATCCGAAACCGTCGATGCAGGAAAAACCTGGTCAGCAACCCATGCCACTTCCTGGCCGAACCCGGATTCGGCGCTGGCCGGTGTCGTGACCGCCGCAGGCCAGCAGTGGCTTGCCCTGAACCCAAAACCCAAAAATCGCGAAATGCTGGCGCTGCTGCACGCCAATGCGGCAGGCTCATTCGAAGGCGTCATTCCGTGGTTCGTGGAATCGTCTCCCACGCCCGAAACGCTTTTGTCAGTCAGCGACTATGAACGCCTGCTGGGCGATGAACTTCAGAAGCAGGGCGCCAGCCAGGCGCAGATACAGGCTGATATCGCCAGCGCCAAACGCCAGCTGTGCGGCTCAACGACTTGCTTGCAGGAGTTTTCTTACCCCTACCTGCTGCAAAGCCGCGATGGCTACCTGCATCTGGTTTATACCTGGCACCGCAGCCGCATCAAGCATGTCCGGCTCGATCCCCGGCAAGTCCTTCAACCTGATGCTGCCTCGCCAGCCGCACGCCATGCCGCTTCCGCCGCTCACTGATCTGCTGGCCCTCCTGGGGGTTGACTTGGTGCTGTGCGCCGCCGTCCTGCGTCTGCTGGTCCGCCAGCGCGACATCACGCGGCCGGCCCAATGGGTCGTGATGCTTGCAGTTTTTTCAGTGCTTTGGCTTCCGGTGGGTGCTGCCCAATTGCCGGTTCTGGCGTTTGTCAGGGGCGTCAGTTCGGATCTGAGCACAACGCTGGTGGCGCTGGCTTGTCTCAGTCTGTGCCGGCGCTTGTTCGGTTGGCCTGCCATGGCCCAGCGCGAAGGTCTGGCTTTGTTCATGGCCCTTGCCGCGGGCGCAGCCGTTCTGTATCCAACAGCCCTGGGATGGGGCGACTGGGATGCCTATCGGCCAGGGTTGGGCTCGTTTGGCATGCTTGGCATTCTGCTGATACTGTCGCTTGCATGCTGGATCGGCGGCTTGCGGCTTTTGCCGGCGCTGGTCTGCCTGGCGCTGCTCGGCTGGGTCGCAGGATTGATGGAATCCGGCAATCTTTGGGATTACCTGATGGACCCCTGGCTAGCCATTCTGGCAATGATTCAATGCGTGAAAGCTGGCGTGAGGGGTGTGCGGCACCGGTACTTGCTTCGCGCCCCGGCTGCACGGCCTTCGCCGCCTTGATGCAGCGCAAAAACAACCCGGTCCACCAGCCATTCACCTTTCTACAATGAGCGCAATTTTCACCATGCGATTGATAACCGGAGTCATCATTTGAAATCGTTTGCTTTTATTTTTCCCGGTCAGGGCTCCCAGTCTGTGGGCATGCTGGACGCGTGGGGCGATCACCCTGTCGTCAGGCAAACGCTGGCGGAAGCTTCCGACGCATTGGCTGAAGATATAGGCCAGCTCATCAAGAGCGGCCCCAAGGAGGCGCTGGCGCTGACCACCAATACCCAGCCGGTCATGCTGGTGGCTGGCGTGGCCGCTTACCGCGTATGGATGGCCGAAACCGGCATCGCTCCTGCCGTGGTGGCTGGCCACTCGCTGGGCGAATACTCGGCGCTGGTAGTGTCAAGTGTGCTGAGCCTTTCGCAGGCCGCTCCCCTGGTCCGCTTTCGGGCGCAGGCCATGCAGGACGCGGTGCCTGTCGGCGCGGGCGCGATGGCCGCCATCCTGGGCATGGAGGCCGCCAAAGTCATGGAAGGTTGTGTTGAAGCCGTGCGAACCTTTGGTTCTGATACGACTGAAATTGTCGAAGCCGTCAACTTCAATGACCCGATGCAGACCGTGATTGCCGGCAGCAAGGCGGCCGTGGACAAGGCCTGCGAAATTCTCAAGGCGAACGGTGCCAAGCGGGCTTTGTCCCTTCCGGTGTCGGCGCCTTTCCATTCCCGCCTGATGAAGCCGGCGGCCGACAGGCTCAGGGAGCAGCTGGCCGGCATCGAGTTTGCCGTTCCCACGATTCCCGTCGTCAACAATGTCGATGTCACCGTCGAAGCCGATGCCGACCGTATCCGTGATGCGCTCTACCGGCAGGCCTTTGGTCCGGTTCGCTGGGTCGAATGCGTGCAGGCCATCAAGGCGCAGGGCTTGACAACGCTGGTCGAGTGCGGGCCGGGCAAGGTTCTGGCGGGCATGGTGAAACGAATCGACCCGGAACTGACCGGTGCGCCGCTGTTTGACATCGCTTCATTGGCTGCAGTGAAGGAGTTGCTGGCATGAGCGACATCAAATTTGAAGGGCAGACCGCCTTGGTCACCGGCGCGTCGCGCGGCATAGGCGCGGCCATCGCACTGGAACTTGCCAAAAGGGGCCTGAAGGTCACCGGCACAGCCACCACCGACGAAGGCGCCGCGAAAATCAGCCGTACGCTGGCCGCCTACCCCGGCTGCTCTGGACAGGTTCTTGATGTGAACGACGCAGCCGCCAGCGAGGCGCTGGTCAGCCGCATCGTGACCGAATTCGGCGGCTTGCAGGTGTTGGTGAACAACGCTGGCATTACCCGCGACATGCTGGCCATGCGCCTGAAGGACGATGACTGGGACGCAGTGCTTGACACCAACCTGAAGGCAGTGTTTCGCATGAGCCGGGCCGTGAT
Source organism: Polaromonas sp. DSP2-3-2b2 (assembly GCF_049895905.1). NCBI lineage: Bacteria > Pseudomonadati > Pseudomonadota > Betaproteobacteria > Burkholderiales > Comamonadaceae > Polaromonas > Polaromonas sp. DSP2-3-2b2. Next base: position 53,114 of record NZ_JAFCTH010000011.1, read on the forward strand.
GCGCTGCATGATGAAGCAGCGCTATGGCCGCATCATCAGCATCACGTCGGTGGTGGGCGCCTCGGGTAATGCCGGGCAGGCCAATTACGCCGCTGCCAAGGCTGGCGTTGCCGGCATGACGCGTGCGCTGGCACGAGAACTCGGATCGCGCGGCATCACGGTCAATTGCGTGGCACCAGGCTTTATAGAAACCGACATGACGGCCCGCTTGCCCGAGGAGCAGCAAAAAGCGCTTCTTGGACAAATTCCGCTCGGACACCTCGGCAAGCCGCAGGACATCGCGCATGCGGTGGCTTTTCTGGCCAGTCCGCAGGCCGCCTACATCACGGGGCAGGAACTTCATGTCAATGGCGGCATGTATATGTAATAGCAGCAGAGTTTGAGCGTCAGGTTCGGAAAGCCGACCTGCAAGGCTCAGCTTGAGAGTGGTAAAACACAGGAAATCGAAGCCGGCTTTTATCCGTCCGGCCCGGTGCTTGGGAAGACAATCCCAACGCGGTAAGATCACGGATTAATTTACAACCCTCAGAGGGATTTATGAGCGATATCGAAGCACGTGTTAAGAAAATCATTGCCGAACAACTCGGCGTTGAAGAAGGTCAAGTCACCAGCGAAAAGTCCTTTGTGGCCGACCTGGGCGCTGATTCCCTTGACACCGTAGAGCTGGTCATGGCACTCGAAGATGAGTTTGGCATTGAAATTCCCGACGAAGACGCCGAGAAAATCACCACCGTCCAGAACGCGATTGACTACGCAAACACCCATCACAAGGCCTAAGGCTTTCGCGCCTTTGCCGTCATCAACCTGAAAAGCCTGAGCGTAGTTTTTTCAGGTTTTTTTATCCAGGATTACTGAATGAGCCGTCGTCGTGTCGTTGTGACAGGTCTGGGTTGTGTCAGCCCGGTAGGAAACACCGTGGCCGATTCCTGGGCCAATGTGCTTGCCGGAACGCCCGGCATTGACCATATTACCCATTTTGATGCCAGCAACCTTGCCTGCAGATTCGCAGGCGAGGTGAAGGGATTCAACATCGCGGATTACATTCCCGAAAAAGAAGCCCGGCACATGGACCGCTTCATTCATCTGGGCCTGGCCGCCGCCTGCCAGGCCGTGGCTGACAGCGGTTTGCCGACCGGCGACGCCCTAGGCGACGAACTGGCGACCCGCATCGGCTGCAATATCGGCTCAGGCATTGGTGGCTTGCCGCTGATCGAGCGCATGCACGGCGAACTGGTGGAGCGCGGCCCGCGCCGCATTTCACCATTCTTTGTGCCGGCGACCATCATCAACATGATCTCCGGTCATGTATCGATCAAGTTTGGTTTCAAGGGCCCCAACATCGCCGTCGTGACCGCCTGCACGACGGGACTGCATGCCATCGGCCTGTCGGCACGCATGATCGAATACGGCGACTGTGATGTCATGGTTGCTGGCGGGGCAGAAGCCACGGTATCGGCGCTGGGCGTGGGCGGCTTTGCAGCGGCCCGGGCCTTGTCAACGCGCAATGAAGACCCCAAGACAGCATCGCGCCCCTGGGACAGGGACCGCGACGGCTTCGTTCTGGGCGAGGGCAGCGGCGTGGTCGTGCTCGAAGAATATGAACACGCCAAGGCGCGGGGCGCCAAGATTTACGCTGAAGTGCTGGGCTTTGGCATGAGTGCCGACGCTTACCACATGACGGCGCCAGACATCGACGGCCCGCGCCGTTCCATGGCCATGGCCCTGAAGAATGCCGGCGTCAATGCGGATCAGGTTGACTACCTCAACGCGCATGGCACGTCCACGCCGCTGGGCGATCTGAATGAAACCAATGCCATCAAGGCAGCCTTTGGCGCGCATGCCAAGGACAAGCTGGTGGTCAGTTCGACCAAGTCCATGACCGGCCATTTGCTGGGCGGTGCTGGTGGCATCGAATCGGTGTTTACGGTGCTTGCGCTGCATCACCAGAAAATCCCGCCAACCATCAACATCTTCAACCAGGATCCAGAGTGCGACCTGGATTTCTGCGCCAACACCGCGCGTGATGCCACCATCGACATTGCCGTCAAAAACAATTTCGGCTTTGGCGGAACCAACGGCACGCTGGTATTCAAGCGCGTCTGAGCGCAACGGGTCATTTTCAGCAGCGCCGACCCCAAGCACGCACTGCCTTGAATCGCCACAATGCCCCGCCGGTGGTTTACCCGCTCGGGCGTTCGCCTTTTCTGGGCGGCTTGTTGCTGGTCCTCTGGCTTGCCGGCCTTGTTTCAGTGCTGCTGTGGTGGAACGTCATGCGCCAGCCCGACTGGCGAATGCTGCTGGCCGGTTCTTCCGTGCTGCTTGCAGGCCTTGCCGCTCGAACCACCTGGAAAAACCTTCCTGGCGGCCAGCTGGCGTGGGACGGCCATGTCTGGCGTTGGGAAAGTGCCGGCTACCAGACCGGCGTGGGTGAGCATGCGCTGTCGGTGATTGCTGATTTTCAGCAACGGCTTTTGCTGCGGCTTGAAAATCCCGACGGTGCCAGCCTGTGGCTGTGGGTCGAGCAAAACGCCATGCCTGAGCGCTGGCTGGATTTTCGCCGCGCCGTGTATTCGCCGCACAAGTCGCGTGCATCCCTGCCTGCGCACGACTTTGTGCCTGTGGACTCTTCCGATTCGCCGCCGCCTGCTGTGGCACCATCAAAGGCTATGCAATACCAACATGTTCCGCAGGCCAAACCATGAGCGATGGCCTGCTCCCGGCTGCCGCCGAGAAAGCCGACGACAGCGATGCGCTGCTGGTCGAACGCACGGTCGCGGGCGACCAAAAGGCGTTTGAGCTGCTGGTCATCAAATACCAGAGGCGCATCCAGCGCCTGATCGGGCGCATGGTTCGCGATGTCGATCTGGTGGAAGACATTGCGCAGGAAACCTTCATACGGGCTTACCGCGCCCTGGGGCAGTTCAGGGGTGAAGCGCAGTTCTACACCTGGCTCTACCGGATTGCAGTCAATACGGCCAAGAAAGCCCTGATGGACCTGAAGCGAAATCCCACCGTTTCTGAAAATGCCTACAAATCCGACGATGACGATGAAACTTCCCGGGTTGAGAACGAACTAACCAGTCCTGAAACGCCTGAAGCGGTGCTGGCCAGCAAGGAAATCGCCAACATCATCAACCAGGCGATGCAGGATTTGCCGGAGGAATTGCGCGAAGCGATCACCCTGCGGGAGATTGAAGGCTTGAGCTATGAGGAGATATCCGAAGCCATGAATTGTCCGATTGGTACGGTGCGGTCACGCATTTTCAGGGCCCGAGAGGCGATTTCTGCAAAGGTCAGGCCCTTGCTGGAAAACCAGACAGGCAAACGCTGGTAAGTTTGTTGTCTACCGCCAGTCATTCGCCAGCCCAGGCAGTCAGTGAACAAGAACCGGCAGACCCGCTGCCCATAAATCACCATGAAACCACACATGACCACCCCCGAACTTCTTTCTGCGCTGGCGGACGGCCAGCTAAGCGGGCAGGACTTTGCTGCTGCGCTTGAGGCCTGCGGCCGGGACGATGCTGCGCTCGAATGCTGGAACACCTACCACCTGATTGGCGACGTTCTGCGCTCACCGGCTGACCAGCGTGCATCGTCCCCGGCGGTGGGTGGGGAAATCGGGTTTGCCAGCAGGCTCAGCGCGCGACTAGCCCAAGAGACGGTTGCCACCCCGGTGGCGGCCCCAAGCGCGCGCTGGCCTGCTTCCTCCGAGATGGTTCATCACCGTGGACCGGCATCAAACGACGGCAGTTTCCGCTGGAAACTGGTGGCGGGTGTGGCGTCCCTGGCTGCTGTTTCCGCCATTGCATGGAATGCGTCCGGGCTGATGGCGCCGGCCTCAAGGCCGCAACTGGCGCAGGCTTCCTCGCCGCAAATCGTGGTCACTTCACCTCAAGGGCCTGTGGTGCGCGATGCCCGGCTAGAGGAGCTGCTTGCGGCGCACAGGCAGTTTGGTGCGGCTTCGGCCTTGCAGGAGTCCTCTGGCTTTTTGCGCAACGCGACTTTTGAAACGCCCGGCAATGCACAGGCTGCCAGCGTGCGTTAACTGCCAGAAAACTTCCTGAAATCCATGATTTTTAAGCATTTAAGGCTTCTTGCGCTTGCCCTGTATGCACTCGCAGCTATGAATTATGTAGCAGCCCAAGTGCCGACGGTTGCCGTGCCGCCAGCGGCATCGCCTGCAGAGGTGCGTAGCCTGAATGACTGGCTGATGCGAATGCACCAGGCTTCCGTCAACCGCTCCTATGTCGGAACCTTCGTGGTGTCAGCGGACGGCAACATGTCCAGCGCCAAGATATGGCATGTCTGCGAAGGTTCGCAACAGGTCGAGCGGGTCGAAACCCTGACCGGTGCGCCGCGTTCCATCTTTCGGCACAACGACCAGGTTACGACCTTCATGCCGGAGCACAAGGTGGCGCGCAGTGAAAAACGCGAGTCGCTGGGGCTGTTTCCCCAGTTGTTCCAGTCGGCCGACAGCCGCATTGCCGACTTCTACAAGTTTCGGCAGGAAGGCCTGGAGCGGGTGGCGGGCGTCGACGCCGACATCATCATGCTCGTTCCCAGGGACCGGTTGCGTTTTGGTTACCGGGTCTGGAGCGAGCGCAAAAATGGCTTGATCGTGAAGCTCCAGACGCTCGATACCGACGGGAAGGTCATTGAAGAAGCGGCATTTTCAGAACTTCAGCTTGATGCACCCGTCAGCATGAGCCAGTTGATCCAGATGATGGGCAAGGTGCAAGGTTATCGTCTTGACAAGCCTGCGCTGGTCAAGACAACGGCAGCCGCTGAAGGCTGGGCATTGAAGGCGCCCGTTGCAGGTTTCAATGCCATGAGCTGCTACAAGCGACCGGCTTTCGCAGCAGGCACCGCAGGAAAGGGTGTAGCCAGCGATGGTCCACTGCAGTGGATTTTTTCAGATGGCCTGGCATCGGTGTCGATTTTCGTGGAACCGTTCGATCGGCAGCGGCATGTGCGCGAGTCCGCACTTTCCCTCGGCGCCACCCAGACCCTGACGCAGCAGCTGGATGCCCACTGGATCACCCTGGTGGGTGAAGTTCCGGTCACGACCCTGCAGCTGTTTGCCAGCGCGCTAGAGCGTAAAAGGTAAGGATCTGGCGACGTGACCGAAAATTTTCGATGATTCGGTACTGCAGGCACTTGCCTTGCCCCTGCCAATTCCCATTTACCTGTTTGTTTGAAACTTTACCGGTTTGCTCGATACAACTCTACTGATGACAAGGCTGAAAATGCGTGAATTGAACCTTAAACCGCTGCGCCCCTACCTGGCCGCAGGCATGATGGCCATCGCCGCGACAACCTCTGTGCTGCCGGTGACGCCGGTGTGGGCGCAAACCCGCACATTGCCTGACTTCACCGACCTGGTCGACCAGGTCGGGCCGTCGGTGGTCAACATCCGCACCCTTGAAAAAGCCAAGGCGTCGTCGGCTACCAATGGCCTCGACGAGCAAATGCTGGAGTTCTTCAAGCGCTTCGGCATTCCTGTACCGCCCAACATGCCGCGTGGGCCGCGCGCCGAGCCTGGCCAGCCCGATGAAGACCAGCCGCGCGGCGTCGGTTCTGGCTTCATCCTGACGACCGACGGCTTGGTCATGACCAACGCGCATGTAGTTGATGGTGCGGACGAGGTCATCGTCACCCTGATGGACAAGCGCGAATTCAAGGCCAAACTCATTGGCGCCGACAAACGCAGCGATGTGGCCGTCGTCAAGATCGAAGCCGCAGGCCTGCCAGCCGTCAAGATTGGCGACATCAGCCGCCTGCGCGTAGGCGAATGGGTGATGGCGATTGGTTCGCCGTTCGGGCTGGAAAACACGGTGACGGCAGGCATCGTCAGCGCCAAGCAGCGCGATACCGGCGACTATCTGCCTTTCATCCAGACTGACGTGGCCATCAATCCCGGCAACTCGGGCGGCCCCTTGATCAACATGCGCGGCGAGGTGGTCGGCATCAACAGCCAGATTTATTCGCGCTCCGGCGGTTTTCAGGGCATTTCGTTTTCAATTCCCATTGACGAGGCAACGCGCGTGTCCGAGCAGCTGCGCATCAGTGGCAAGGTAACGCGGGGGCGCATCGGCGTGCAGATCGATCAGGTCACCAAGGACGTGGCCGAGTCCATCGGACTTGGCAAAGTGCAGGGCGCGCTGGTGCGGGGTGTCGAAAGCGGCGCGCCTGCCGAAAAGGCGGGCATCGAAGCGGGCGACATCATTACGAAGTTCGAGGGGACCCCGATTGAAAAGGCCAGCGACCTTCCTCGCATGGTGGGCAATGTCAAACCGGGTACCAAGGTCACGGTTACCGTGTTCCGGCGTGGCGCCAGCAAGGACCTGTCCGTCACGATTGCCGAGATCGAGGCCGACAAGCCTGCTCGTCCGGCTGCCAAATCCGAGTCCAAGCCACCCGTGGCCGGCCCCGCACAGGCCTTGGGCCTGTCGGTCAGCGAGATCACCGAAGCGCAGAAAAAGGAACTCAATGTCAAGGGCGGCGTCAAGGTCGATGCGGCCGATGGCGCTGCGGCCAAGGCCGGGCTGCGCGAAGGCGACGTGATCGTTTCGATAGCCAATGCCGAAGTCACCGGCGTCAAGGGCTTTGAAGCGGCGCTGGCGAAAATTGACAAGACCAAAAACACCACCGTGCTGGTCCGCCGCGGTGAACTGGCGCAATTTGTCATCATCAAGCCGGCGCGCTGACGGTTTGCTGCAGAGCCTCGAAACCGGTTTGGCGGTGAGGCTCGTTACAATGCAGCAGCATTTCAGCAGTCTTTCACACCGGCGTTCGCGCAGTTTTCTTGCCAACCGACCAAGCTAAGGAAAAACCCGTAACCTGTCAAGGTCGGCAACAGCGGATGTTGAAACGGGTCGCCCCCGGCTTTTTGCCTACAATGAAGCTCCAACTCTCGCAGTTGCCATAGATGGTTGGTTCAGGGCGCGTCATTGCAAGACGCGCCTTTTTTTATGCTCTTGGCCGTGGTCTGTTTATTTTTCCTGCAACATATTCAAGTAATTAGGTGTTTTTGTTGATGAATCACATTCGAAATTTTTCGATCATTGCACACATTGATCATGGCAAATCCACGCTTGCAGACCGGTTGATCCAGCGCTGCGGCGGCCTGCAGGACCGTGAAATGAGCGCCCAGGTGCTCGATTCGATGGACATTGAAAAAGAGCGCGGCATCACCATCAAGGCGCAGACCGCTTCGCTCAAATACAAGGCCAAGGACGGCCAGGTGTACAACCTGAACCTGATTGACACACCCGGTCATGTGGACTTCTCATACGAAGTCAGCCGTTCGCTGTCTGCCTGCGAGGGCGCGCTGCTGGTGGTCGATGCCAGCCAGGGCGTGGAAGCGCAGACCGTGGCGAACTGCTACACGGCGCTGGAACTGGGCGTGACGGTGGTGCCGGTGCTCAACAAGATGGATCTGCCGCAGGCTGACCCCGACAACGCCCGGCAGGAAATCGAAGAAGTGATCGGCATTGACGCGACCGACGCGATTCCCTGCAGTGCCAAGACCGGCATGGGCATCGACGAGATTCTCGAAGCGGTCGTCGCCCTGATCCCGCCGCCCAAGGGCAACCCGGATGCCGCGCTGCGCGCCATGATCATCGACAGCTGGTACGACGCTTATGTGGGCGTGGTGATGCTGGTTCGCGTGGTCGATGGCCGGCTGGCCAAGGGCGACCGCATCAAGCTCATGGCCAGCGAGGCGACCTACAACGCCGAGCAGCTGGGTGTCTTCACGCCGCACACCGAGCCGCGCCAATCGCTCGAAGCGGGCGAGGTGGGTTTCGTGATTGCCGGCATCAAGGAACTGCAGGCCGCCCGCGTGGGCGACACCGTCACCTTGATCAAGGGCGGCACCGGCGGCGCCGCCTTCACCGCGACCGAAGCGCTGCCGGGTTTCAAGGAAATCCAGCCGCAGGTGTTTGCCGGCCTGTACCCGTCGGAAGCCAGCGAATATGAATCCCTTCGCGATGCGCTGGAAAAGCTCAAGCTCAACGATGCCTCGCTGCATTACGAGCCCGAAGTCAGCGAAGCGCTGGGTTTTGGCTTTCGCTGCGGCTTTCTTGGCCTGCTGCACATGGAGATCGTCCAGGAGCGGCTGGAGCGCGAGTTTGACCAGGACCTGATCACGACCGCGCCCAGCGTGGTCTATGAGGTGCTCAAGGCCGATGGCGAGATCATCAGGGTCGAAAACCCGTCGAAAATTCCCGATGGCGGGCGCGTCAACGAGATTCGCGAACCCATCGTCACCGTGCACCTGTACATGCCGCAGGACTACGTTGGCGCCGTCATGACGCTGGCCAACCAGAAGCGCGGCGTGCAGCTGAACATGGCCTACCACGGCAAGCAGGTCATGCTGACCTATGAAATGCCGCTGGGCGAGATCGTGCTGGACTTTTTTGACAAGCTCAAGTCAGTGTCGCGCGGCTATGCGTCGATGGACTACGAGTTCAAGGAATTTCGCGCCTCCGACGTGGTGAAGGTCGATATCTTGCTCAACGGCGAGAAGGTTGATGCGCTGTCTATCATCGTTCACCGCAGCCAGTCGGCCTATCGGGGCAGGGCGGTGGTGGCCAAGATGCGTGAGATCATTTCGCGCCAGCAGTTCGATGTGGCGATCCAGGCGGCCATCGGCGCCAACGTCATTGCCCGCGAAACCATCAAGGCCTTGCGCAAGAACGTGATTGCCAAGTGCTATGGCGGCGACATTTCCCGCAAGAAAAAGCTTCTTGAAAAGCAGAAGGCAGGCAAAAAGCGCATGAAACAAATCGGTTCAGTGGAAGTGCCGCAAGAAGCATTCCTGGCTATCTTGCAGGTGGAAGACTGATGCGCGGCGTCATGAGTTCCCTCACCGCCGTGGTGCTGGCCGGCTTTGTCGGCTACGGCGCTGCCTGGTATTTTGGCTTGGTCGAAGGCAACTTTTCCGCCCTGCTGTTTCTGGCTGCCGTGGTGACTGGCATTTATTGGGTGGCCGAGCGGCTTTATTTTCTGCCGCAGCGGCGCAAGGCCGTGGCCGCCCTGGATGCGAACGCCGCCAGCCGCCGAACTGAACTGGCCAAAATGGGCATCAGCCAGGTCGATGACAACACCCAGGATGCTAGAAGCCGGCTGATCATGCAGCCGTGGTGGCTCGACTGGACTGCCGGGCTGTTCCCGGTGATCATCATCGTTTTTCTGCTGCGTTCCTTCTTGTTCGAGCCGTTCAAGATTCCGTCGGGCTCGATGATTCCGACGCTGGTGGTCAATGACCTGATCCTGGTCAACAAGTTTCACTACGGCGTGCGCCTGCCGGTCATCAACCTCAAGGTGCTCGACAACCACAGCCCCGAGCGCGGCGACGTCATGGTGTTTCGCTATCCGCCCAAGCCCAGCCTGGACTACATCAAGCGCGTGGTCGGCATTCCCGGCGACGAGGTGGCCTACCTGAACAAGAAGCTCACCATCAACGGCAAGCCCTTGCCCAAAGCGGCTCTCCCGGATTATTTCGATGCCGATTCGATGCGCTATGCCAAACAGTTCGAGGAAATCAACGGCGAGCGCAAATACCGCCTGCTCAATGACGACGACCGTCCTTCCTTCATTGCCGGTGCCGACAATTTCCCCAACCGGGACAATTGCCGCTACAGCACCGAAGGCGTGGTCTGCAAGGTGCCTGAAGGGCAGTATTTCATGATGGGCGACAACCGCGACAATTCACTCGATTCACGCTATTGGGGCTTTGTGCCCGAGCAGAACATCGTCGGCAAGGCGTTTTTTGTCTGGATGAACTTTGGCAATCTCAAGCGCATCGGTTCCTTTGATTGAGCGGGAACACCTTAGCGCGTCAATTGCCAGAAAAAGCATTTCTTCATGAATTTCCCTTGGAACTCGCATCTATGAAACACACGCAACGTGGTATTTCCTTCATCGGCATCCTTTTTGTCGGCGCAATTGTGGCTTTCTCTTTTGTACTGGGCGCGCAAGTGGTGCCGACGCTGATTGAATTCCAGGCCATCACCAAGGCTGCAACGAAGGCCACGGCAGGCAACACCGTGCCCGAAGTCAGGGCCATCTTCGACAAGGCCGGGCAGATCGATGACATCCATTCGATTTCCGGCAAGGACCTGAACGTGACGAAAGAGGGCGACAAGACCGTGGTGGCTTTTGCCTACACGCGTGAAATCCACATGGCCGGACCCGCCTATTTGCTGCTGAAGTACAGCGGACGATCCAAATAAAGTGCGCACTGCTTCTCCCTCCAGTCCTGCCCTGCAGGCCCTGCAAAAGCGCCTGCAGCATGAATTCGCCAATCCCAAGCTGCTTGCCCAGGCGCTGACGCATCGCAGCTTTTCCTCAGATCACAACGAACGTGTCGAATTCCTGGGCGATTCCGTCCTGAACCTGGCCGTGGCCGGACTGCTGTACGAGCAGTTGAGCGAATTGCCCGAGGGTGATCTGTCGCGCGTGCGCGCCAACCTCGTCAAGCAGGACACGCTGCACCATCTGGCCGTGGTGCTGGGCTTGCCCGACCTGCTGCGGCTGGGCGAGGGCGAAGCCCGTTCGGGCGGAAAAAACCGGCCGTCCATGCTGGCCGATGCGCTGGAAGCGGTGATCGGCGCGGTGTATCTCGATGCCGGTTATGACAAGGCCGACCAGCTGGTGCGCCGCCTTTTCAAGGACGTCGAGGTCAACCCGCAAATGAAAGCCATCGGCAAGGACCCGAAGACCGAATTGCAGGAGTGGCTCCAGGGGCGCAAAATGCGGCTTCCTGCCTACAAGGTGGTTGGCACGATGGGTGCGGCGCACCAGCAGACCTTTGATGTGGAATGCGAAATCACCGAATTCGGCCGCGCCGAACGCGGCATTGGCATTTCGCGGCGGGCCGGCGAACAGGCCGCCGCCAGCGCCATGCTGCTTTACGTCAAGACGCTGGCCGCTTGAGAGCCTTTTTGGCAATGCCGCCTCTGGCTTGCCACCCAACACGATTGAATTGATTATGAGTACCGGTAAAAAAGAATCCAGCCAACCCGTCAACCCCTTGCTCCAGGCCGGGGAAGCGGTGGCATCTCCCGCATCGCTGGAGCCGGCGCAGAGCCAGGACGCGATCGACGCGATGCTCGCCCAGGCGACGGCCTTCCGTGGCGCGGCTGTACCTGCAGCAGACGACAGCACTGCCAGCCTTCCGCCCGTGGGTGAGCAGCGCTGCGGCCTGATCGCCATTGTCGGCAAGCCCAACGTGGGCAAGTCCACCCTGCTCAATGCACTGGTCGGCCAGAAAGTCAGCATCACCTCGCGCAAGGCGCAGACCACGCGCCACCGCATCACCGGCATGCGCACGCGCGCCGCGACGCAGTTCGTGTTTGTCGATACGCCGGGTTTTCAGACGCGTCACGGCAATGCCCTGAACCGTTCGCTGAACCGCACCGTGGTTGGCGCCGTCAATGACGTCGATCTGATCGTTTTCGTGGTGGAAGCCGGTCAGTTCAACCTGGCGGATGCCAAGGTGCTGGCGCTGCTGCCCGAGAAAACGCCGGCCATCTTGCTGGCCAACAAGTTCGACCTGATCCACCGCCGCGCCGAAATCGCGCCCTGGCTGCGCTCCATGCAGGAGCGCCACAACTTTGCCGAATTCGTGCCGATGTCGGCCAACAATGCCAAGGATGTCGAGCGCCTGTTCGGCATTTGCGAAAAATACCTGCCGGTGCAGCCGTGGATGTATGGCGCCGATGAGCTGACCGACCGCAGCGACCGCTTCATGGCCGCCGAGATCATCCGCGAAAAGCTGTTTCGCCTGACCGGTGACGAGCTGCCCTACACCTCGACCGTCATCATCGACCAGTACGAGGAAGAAGGGAACCTGCGCAAGATTGCCGCCACCATCGTCGTCGAGCGCGACGGCCACAAGGGCATGATCATTGGCGAGAAGGGCGAAAAGCTCAAGCGCATCGGCACCGAGGCGCGTCATGAACTCGAAGCGCTGACTGGTGGCAAGGTGTTCCTGGAGATCTGGGTCAAGGTCCGCTCCGGCTGGGCCGATGACGAGGCAAGAGTCAAGACCTTCGGCTACGAATAAGCCGTGGTTGCTTCAAGCGTCTAGGCCTAATCGTAAAACTGCACAACGGTGGCATCCCAACGCATCAGTAACGAACCGGCCTACGTCCTGCACCGTTACGACTGGAGCGAGTCCAGCCTGATCCTCGATGTGTTCACCCGCCACTACGGGCGCGTGGCGCTGGTGGCGCGCGGCGCCAAGAAACCGAGTTCCAGCTTCCGGCCCATCTTGCTGCCGCTCCAGCCCCTGCATGTCGCCTTTGGCGGCGATGCGGAAATCCGCAACCTCAAGAGCGCCGAATGGCAGGGCGGTCATGTCATGCCCAGCGGCGATGCGCTGCTCTCGGGTTATTACCTCAATGAATTGCTGATGCGCCTGCTGGCCCGGGACGACCCGCATCCGCTGCTGTTTGACGCGTATGCCGCCACGGTCCAGTTGCTCGCCAGCCAGAATGCCGACACGCTGCAACTGGCGCTGCGCGCCTTCGAGTTGCGCCTGCTGCAGGGTATTGGCTTGCTGCCCTTGCTGAACGTGGAAACCGCGACGCTGGCGCCCTTGGTGGTGCAGCAGCGCTATGTGCTGGTCGCCGAAGCCGGCCTGCGGCAGGCGAATGACGACGACCGCTTCAGCTTGAGCGGCGAACACTGGCAGGCGCTGCAGCAGTCGTTGGGTGACAAGGCGCTGTTTTCCGACACGCTTCTAGCCTGCGTGCCGGCTGCCAATGAACTCAAAATCCAGTCGCGCGCCTTGCTGCACTACCATTGCGGCGTCAGGGTTTTGAAAACCCGGCAAATGATGATGGACCTGCAAGCCCTCTAACGCTGTATTTACGATTTATTTCGATGGACTTCGCCATGATCGCCTTATTCCATTCCGACCATCGTTCGCACCCGCCCCATCCGCCCGGCACCCTGAAAACCGTGCTGTCGGTCAATGTCAACAAGGTGGCGCTGCTTCGAAATAGCCGGCATCTGGACATTCCAAGCGTGCTGCGCGCCGCCGAGCTGTGCCTGCAGGCCGGCGCGCGCGGCATCACGGTGCATCCCCGGCCTGACGAGCGCCATATCCGCTCTGACGATGTGTATGAAATCGCCGCGCTGATGAAAGACTGGCCGCATTGCGAATTCAACATCGAAGGCAATCCGATGCAAAATTTGATGCATTTTGTGCACGACCTGTCAGCCCGGGGCCTGCCGCTGCACCAATGCACCTTCGTGCCCGACAGCGAAGACCAGTTCACCAGCGACCATGGCTGGCGTTTTCCGCAGGATGCCGAAATTTTGCGGCCGCACATCGAATACGCTCATGCGCGCGGCGTGCGCGTCAGTCTGTTCATGGACCCGGTGCCCGAGGCCATGGCCGCCGCCAAGGGCATCGGTGCCGACCGGGTCGAGCTGTACACCGAAAGCTACGCCCTGGCCTGGTCCGGTCCCGAAAAAAACAAGACATTAAGCCTGTTTACGCAGACTGCGCGGGCGGCGGCAGCTATCAATCTGGGAGTAAACGCCGGACACGACCTGAACCGTGACAACCTGGCCGAATTCCTGCGCGCCGTGCCCGGTGTGCTGGAAGTGTCGATCGGCCATGCGCTGATCGCCGATGCGCTGGAACTGGGTTACGAGGCCACCGTCAAGGATTACCTGCGCTGCATCGACCAGGCATTTGCGCCGGCTGCCGTCGCCTGATGATCTACGGCATCGGCACCGACATTTGCGATATTCGCCGCATCCGCGCCAGCCTGGACCGCCACGGCGAACGCTTCGCCCAAAGAATCCTCAGCGACGGCGAACTGGCGACCTGGACCGAGCGCAGCGCGCGCTGGCCGGATCGCGGCGTCAGTTACCTGGCGACCCGCTTTTCAGCCAAGGAAGCCTTCAGCAAGGCCATAGGCCTGGGGATGCGACTGCCCATGACCTGGCGCCACTGTGAAATCGTCAAGGCGGCCAGCGGCAAGCCCGAGATCGTGCTGCACGGCGCGCTCAAGAACTGGTTTGACGCGCGGGAGCTTTCGGCGCATATCACCGTGACCGATGAAACCGACTATGCCGCCAGTTTTTGCGTTGTAGAGACAAAATAGCCTTTGCGCACGCTCCGCCTGCGCAAGCAGCTATGAATTGAATAGTGACCCTGAAATGATTCCCATGACCCAGCACGCCCCCCTCATCATCGACATTGCCGGCCTCAGCCTGGCCAAGGCCGACCGCCGCCGCCTCAAGCATCCGCTGACCGGCGGCATCATCTTGTTTGCCCGCAACTGGAAAGACCGCCAGCAGCTCGGCAAGCTGTGCGCCGAGATCAAGGACCTCCGCGACGACCTCTTGATCTGCGTCGACCATGAAGGCGGCCGGGTGCAGCGCTTTCGCACCGACGGCCTGACCCATCTGCCGCCCATGCGCGCCCTGGGCGAGCAGTGGATGGGCGACCAGCTGGCGGCCACCAACGCCGCCACCGCCTGCGGCTACGTGCTGGGCGCCGAGTTGCGGGCCTGCGGCGTCGATTTCAGTTTCACGCCGGTGCTGGACCTTGATTTTGGCGAAAGCGGCGTGATCGGCGACCGCGCCTTCGGCCGCGACCCGCGCGTCGTCAGCCTGCTGGCCAAGAGCCTGATGCACGGCCTGCTGCAAAGCGGCATGGCCAACTGCGGCAAGCATTTTCCCGGCCACGGGTTTGTGAAAGCTGATTCGCACACCGAGATTCCGGTGGACACGCGCACCCTGAACGCCATCTTGAAAGACGATGCCGCGCCCTACGAGTGGCTCAACACCACGCTGTCGAGCGTGATGCCGGCGCATGTGATCTATCCCAAGGTCGATGCGCGGCCGGCCGGCTTTTCCAGCAAATGGCTGAACTTCATTTTGCGCAGTCAGCTCGGCTTTGGCGGCGCGATTTTCAGCGATGACCTGAGCATGGCCGGCGCCCGGCTGATCGATGGCGTGGAAGTCAGCTACACCGAGGCTGCCATCGCCGCGCTGAACGCCGGCTGCGACATGGTGCTGCTGTGCAACCAGTCGGTGGAGGGCGGCAAGCCGGTCGATGACTTGCTCGATGGCATGGCCGAGGCGCTGCTCAAGGGCCGCTGGGAGGCGCTGGAAGCCAGCGAACTGCGCCGCCTGGCCCTGCTGCCGCAGACGCCGGCGCTGGAGTGGGATGAACTCATGGTGCATCCGGCCTACATGCATGCGCTGGGCCTGATTCCCTGACCCGCGCGCGGGCCAGCGCGTTCAGGCCATGGCCGGCCACTCCAGCTTGCCCGCCGCGTCGATGTGCGTCAGGTAGACGCGCAGGTCGAACTCGTACTGGTGGTACTGCGGCTCCATGTAGGTGCAAAGCTGGTAGAAGGCCTTGTCATGGCCCTTTTCCTTGATGTGCGCCAGTTCATGCACGGCAATCATGCGTAGAAACTCGACCGGCACTTCCTTGAACAGCGACGCCACGCGGATTTCGCGCTTGGACTTGAGCTTGCTGCCCTGCACCCGCGAAATCGTCGTGTGCGTGCCCAGCGCGTGGGTGATGATTTGCAGCTTGCTGTCGAAAGCCACCTTCGACAGCGGCTCCGAATGGCGCAAAAACTCGCTTTTGAGCGCCATCACATAGTCGTACAGAGCCTTGTCGGTCCTGACGCTGTGGGCATGGCTGTATTTGGCGAGCAGCGACTCGCCGAGGCTACCCTTGGCCAGCAACTGCTGAACTTGCGTTTGAAGGTTTTCCGGGTAGCCGGCAAGGTATTTCATGACGTTCTACTATTATTTTTGTAGCTGGATAAGCTTACGGGTAATGCGCAAACGCCTCTTTTCATTCAAAAGATAGCCGCTGCTGGACAGTGCCGGATGGTAGCGTAATCCGGCAGGCTGCTCATCGGTTTGCAGCTTGACCGGTGTGAAGAAAGTGCCGACACCTGCTTAGCCCGTAGGCGTTGCGGGTGTATTGAAAAGTAATTCTCATGGCAGTAGATGCGGCAGGCGAGAAGAATCGCAAGCCGGTTCGCAGTCAAGGACGGCCTTCGTCTCCAAGCCCGGCGAACTGAAAGGCGCCTGCAAGCGCAAGCGCTTGCAGTTCGACAATTTAGTTTGAAGGGAAGCATGATGGCAAAAAACGTATTGCGATTCACCCAGACCCTGGCCGCTGCCAGCGAAGAGGTCACGCGATGGGGAGGCCGGATCACCCAGCAGTTCAGCCCCACGGTCTTCGTGGCCGAACTTCCGGATGGCGCCGACGAAGCGGCAATGACCGCATCAACAGCGCAGCCGACCCAGCCGCTCGACGAGGCCTCGCAACTGGCCGTTGACGCGTGGAACGACGGCGTGCAGGCCCGAAGCACCCGCGCCGGCCAGGCACGATCGGCGACCGAAGGCCTGAGCTGGGACACGCCGGGCTATGAGCCGCCGCGTGAACTCGGTACGCTTGAACCCGCGACGCGCGCAGCCGGTGCACCCGAAGCCCCGTCCGAATCGACCGGCACGCCCACCAGCCGCTACCTGATCGGTTCGGTGGCGGTGGGCGTCGTGCTGGTGTCGCGCAACACCGGCGCGGAAGTGCTGAGCAGCGCCGAACGCACAAAAATCATCCAGGAAGTGCAGGAGGGGCTGGGCTGGCTGGCCGGCGTCGAGCCGCGGGCGCGCGTGTCCTTTGTGTACGACATCCGCACGGTCACGGTGTCGTCGGCCCCCGGTCCGTACGCAGGCGTCGCCGATGCCTACGAACGCTACGAGCGCGACTGGCGCGACGCCGCGCTGGCCAGCATGGGTTACGCCGCCGGTCGGCCCGGCTACCAGAAGTACGCCAGCGACCTGCGCGCCAGCCGGCACACCGACTGGGCCTACGTGGCCTTTTTCACCAAATACCCGCTGAACCATTTTGCCTATGCCATCGTCGAGAAGGTGGTGATGAACTATGCCAACGACGGCTGGGGCCCAGACAACATCAACACGGTGTTTGCCCATGAGTCGTGCCACATCTTCGGCGCCGCCGACGAGTATGGCTCGTGCGCTTGCGGCACCACCAGCGGCCATCTGGCGGTGCCCAATAGCAACTGCAAGAACTGCTTCCCGCCGGGAACCCAGCTGTCCTGCCTCATGAACGCCAATACCCTGGACATGTGCACCTTCAGCCGAAAGCAGATCGGCTGGGACGAACGGCTGTTTCCACGGCAGGTCGGCTGGTCGGGCTGGGTGGCGCTCGGCGCGCCTGCGGGCGGCTTTTCCGGGGCGCCGGCCGTAATTTCGCGCAACGGCACGGTCTGCAACATCTACGTTCGCGGCGCCGACAACGCGCTCTGGCAAAAAGCCTGGTTCAACAAGGCCTGGCACGACTGGGGACGGCACAACGACGGCGGCGTGCTGGCGTCGGAACCGGCGCTGGGCTCGATGGGGCCGGACCACGAGCATGTGTTCGTGCGCGGCACCGACAACCAGGTCTGGCAGAAATTCTGGAAAGCCGCCAGCGGCTGGTCGGGCTGGTTCGCGCTCGGCGCGCCGCCGGTGGGTTTCACCGGCGCGCCGGCGGTCGTCTCGCGCAACGGAACGGTCTGCAACATCTATGTGCGCGGTGCCGACAACGCGCTCTGGCAAAAGGCCTGGTTCAACAACGCCTGGCATGACTGGGCCCGCCACGGCGACGGCGGCGTGCTGGCGTCCGAACCCGCGCTGGGCACCATGGGACCGGACCACGAGCATGTGTTCGTGCGCGGCACCGACAGCCAGGTCTGGCAGAAATGGTGGACGGGCGGCGGCGGCTGGTCGGGCTGGGTGGCGCTGGGCGCGCCTCCGGGCGGCTTCGTCGGCGCGCCAACCGTCATTTCGCGCAACAACTCGGTCTGCAATATCTATGTTCGCGGCACCGACAATGCGCTCTGGCAGCGGGCTTACTGGAACAACGCCTGGCACGACTGGGGGCGGCACAACGACGGCGGCGTGCTGGCGTCAGAGCCTGCACTGGGCTCGATGGGACCGAACCACGAGCATGTGTTCGTTCGCGGCACCGACAGCCAGGTCTGGCAGAAATGGTGGCAGGGCTGATGCGGATGCGCGCGCCAGCTGGCTGAAGCCGGCTGTGCCCGGGGCAATGGCTGGCCCAGCGCCAGTTCGTTTTGACCAGAAAACAATTTTTTGGCATCAAACAGGCTTTTTGCGCAGGACCAGTATGCGCAAGCAGCTATGAATTAAGGAGCAAAGATCCTTCAGCGCCTTGCGTTTCGTGACCGAAGGCCGGGGTTGAGTTCGCCTCAGGCCTCGCGGCGCAGCGCCGGGAACAAAATCACGTCACGGATGCTCGGGCTGTCGGTCAGCAGCATCATCAGCCGGTCGATGCCGATGCCGCAGCCGCCGGTCGGCGGCATGCCGTACTCCAGCGCGCGGATGAAGTCGTGGTCGTAGAACATGGCTTCGTCGTCGCCGCTGTCCTTGGCATCGACCTGCGCATTGAAGCGCGCGGCCTGTTCCTCGGCATCGTTCAGCTCGCTAAAGCCGTTGCCGAATTCGCGGCCGGTGATGTACAACTCGAAACGCTCGGTGACCTCCGGGCGCTCGTCATTGGCGCGGGCCAGCGGCGAGATTTCGGTCGGGTGTTCCATGATGAAGGTCGGTTGCCAGAGTTTTTCCTCGACGGTTTCCTCGAAATACAGCACCTGCAGGCTGGCCAGCGAGCGGCCGGCCAGGCGGTTCTTGGCTTCAGTCAAGCCGAGCTTTTTCAGGGCGCTGGTCAGCCATTCGGAATGGTCCACGTTGTCGCCCGCGTCGGTGTGCTTGAGGATGGCTTCGCGAATCGTCAGGCGTTCGAACGGCTGGCTCAGATCGACCGGCTTGCCGGCATAGCTCAACTCCAGCGAGCCGCAGACCTTTTGCGCCGCGTCGCGGATCAGCGCTTCGGTGAAGGTCATCAGGTCAAGGTAGTTCCACCAGGCCGCGTAGAACTCCATCATGGTGAACTCGGGGTTGTGGCGAACGCTGATGCCTTCGTTGCGGTAGCTGCGGTTGATCTCGAACACGCGCTCGAAGCCGCCGACAATCAGGCGCTTCAAGTACAGCTCGGGTGCGATGCGCAGGAACATTTCCTGGTCCAGCGCGTTGTGGTGCGTCTTGAAGGGCTTGGCGTTTGCGCCGCCCGGAATCGGGTGCAGCATCGGCGTCTCGACCTCCAGGAAGTCATTCGCCACCATGAACTCGCGAAGGCCGCTGACGGCCTTGCTGCGCGCCATGAAACGCTTGCGCGCGTCCTCGTCCATGATCAGGTCGACATAACGCTGGCGGTATTTGACTTCCTGGTCGGCCATGCCGTGAAACTTGTCGGGAAGCGGGCGCAGGCTTTTGGTGACCAGCCGGATGCTGTCGGCATGAATCGACAATTCGCCCGTCTTGGTGCGAAACAGCGTTCCGGCGGCGGACACGATGTCGCCCAGGTCCCAGTGCTTGAAGGCGGCATGCACTTCCTCGCCCACATCGTCGTTCTTGATGTAAATCTGGATGCGCCCGCCCGTGGGGCCGAAGGACGCATCCTGCAGGGTCGCAAAGCTGGCCTTGCCCATGACGCGCTTGAGCATCATGCGGCCAGCGACCGTGACCTTGACCGCCAGGGGTTCGAGTTCTTCGTTGCTCAGGTGGCTGTACTGCGCAAACAGCGTTTCGGCGCGGTGTTCGGGCTTGATGTCGTTGGGAAAGGCTACGCCCTTGCCGTCGGCCTGGTGCTGGCGCAGGACGGCGAGCTTTTCCCGGCGCTCGACCATGAGCTGGTTTTCGTCGTGATGGGCGGGGGCAACGCTGGCGGCGGCGGGAGAAGTCGGGTGGCTGGACATAGATCGGTGTTCCGGAAAAAGAGGGCTGAAAACGTCGGGCGCCGTGCCGCCTGCGAAGAGGGCACAAAACGCCGAATCGCTGATTTTAGTTTTTTAAGCAGGCGTTTTGACGTTCCACCCGCGCTTGATCCATCTTTGCCCGGAACTCCGGGCCGAGATGGCGATGAATCAACGTGAAATGCCGTGGCGTTCCAGGATGTCGCAGACCAGTTCCAGCCGGAGCAGCGGGTTGTCCAGCTCCATGAGCTGCTGCTTGACGGTCAGCGGGATCGGCAGCAACTCGCACCAGCGGTTGGCCACCCAGCTGCAGTCTTCAAGCTGGTAGGGCGCGAGCATGGGCATTTTTTCGGGCGGCGTGTCGCTGTTGAGCAGCCCCTTGATCAGCTTGCCCAGCGCGTCGGCGGCCTTTTGCAGATCGTGGGGAATCTTGACCGGCATGTCGTCTTCCATCCGGACCACATCGGCAATCCACAGGCCGTGCTTGAGCTTTTCCCGCCGGGTGATGCTGAAGCGGTGGATTCCCTGGCATTGCACCACCATCAGCCCCGGCTGCGGCACCGAAAATTCGATGATGCGGGCCAGCGTGCCGACCGTGTTGAATGCCTCGCTGGCAAAACCGTCGACGTTTGGCAATGCGCTCTTGGTGGCCGCATTCACCGGCCTGCGCACCTCCGACCCTTCGGTCATGGAAACCACGCCAAACGGTGCGCCTGTCTTGTGGCATTTGCCAATCATGTCGAGGTAGCGGACCTCGAAAATCTGCAGCGGCAGCAGGCCGCCGGGATAGAGCACGGTGCCCAGCGGGAACAGGGGAAGGGAATTGAGGGTCAGGGCTTCGGGCATGGTGGCGTGCGGTGGATGGCGACAGGCTACATCATCCCACGCCGGTTTTGATCGTGCTCGCCGGGGATGCCGAAGGGGGTAACCTGCTCAGGTTTGACGAGCCGCTTTTCCGGGCTGCGCAACGCGCAGGACCGGGGCTGGCATAAAGCGGGCAGCAAATCAACGCTCTGGATACAGTATTTTTGTGAAAAACAATAGCAGGTCATGCACGCCCTGCGTGCGCCAAAGGCCTTTTTGACTTGTATTTCTATGCGGACCGGGTCTTGTCCAGCGGCTTGCACACGCGCAGCGTCGATGCCGGGTGGATGTCCAGTTTGCCGGCCGGACGCCTGGGCCTGGGCAGCATTTCACCGCCGCAGTTCGGGCACTGGCCCTGCAGTACGCCCTCGGCGCAAGCTGCGCAAAAAGTGCATTCGAACGAACAAATGCGCGCCTCAAGCGAGTCGGGCGCAAGGGGCTTGTCGCAGCATTCGCAGGAGGGACGCAGTTCAAGCATAGCTTCCTTCTGGTTTCACCCGCAACGAACGGTGCATGGTGGATGCCGGTATTTTTCGAATAATTTCCTGTGGCCTGAAAAAGCCTCAGCTCACCGCGTCGGCCGGCTGCTTGAGCAGCATGGCCAGCGCGCTGGCGACCGTCTTGCGCAATTCACGGCGGTCGCAGATGAAATCGATCGCGCCCTTGGTCTGCAGGAACTCGGCGCGCTGGAAGCCTTCGGGCAGGGTGACGCGCACGGTCGATTCGATGACGCGCGGACCGGCAAAGCCGATCAGCGCCTTGGGTTCGGCAATCACGATGTCGCCGAGAAAGGCGAAGCCCGCGCTCACGCCGCCCATGGTCGGGTCGGTCAGCACGCTGACGTAAGGCAGGCCTTTTTTGGCCAGCCGGGTCAGCGCTGCGTTGGTCTTGGCCATCTGCATCAGGCTCAGCAGGCCCTCCTGCATGCGGGCGCCGCCGGTGGCGGTGAAGCAGATGAAGGGCACCTTTTGTTCAATGGCGGTGTGCACGCCGCGCACAAAGCGCTCGCCGACAACGCTGCCCATGCTGCCGCCCATGAAGTCGAATTCAAAGCAGGCCACGACCACGCCAATGCTGTGCAGCGCGCCGCCCATGACCACCAGCGCATCGGTCTCGCCGGTGTTTTCCAGCGCTTCCTTGAGCCGCTCGGGGTATTTGCGGCTGTCCTTGAATTTCAGTGCATCGACCGGCAGCACTTCCTGGCCGATTTCGTAGCGGCCTTCGGCATCCAGGAAGGCATCGAGCCGCTCGCGCGCGCCGATGCGGTGGTGGTGGCTGCACTGCGGGCAGACGTTCTGGTTTTTTTCCAGGTCGCTCTTGTAGAGCACGGCTTCGCAGCTCGGGCATTTGATCCACAGGCCTTCGGGCACCTGGCGGCGCTCGGTCGGGTTGGTGGGGCTGATTTTGGGTGGAAGGAGTTTTTCTAGCCAAGACATGGTGTCAGTCCTTGTAGGGTGGCGGCTGCCGCTGCTTTTATCAGCCAGCGGCAGTCTTGCGTTTGTCAAAGCTTCAGTCTAGCGCGGTGCGGATTTCTTTCAGAAAATCGTGGGCCACGGCGGCCACGCGGTCGCGCGGCTGATGTTCGATCAGCTGGATGATCTTGCTGCCGATCACCACGGCGTCGGCCACCTTGCCAATGGCCTTGGCGGTGGCGGCGTCGCGAATGCCAAAGCCCACGCCAACCGGCACGCTCACCTGCCGGCGAATGCGCGGCAGCATGGCCTCGACCGCATCCACATCAAGGGTGCCGGCGCCGGTCACGCCCTTGAGCGAGACGTAATAGACATAGCCGCTGGCCACCTTGGCGACCTGCGCGATGCGCTCATCGGTGCTGGTGGGGGCCAGCAAGAAGATCAGGTCCATGTTGTGCGCGCTCAGCTCGGCGGCAAAGGCCACGCATTCCTCGGGCGGGTAATCGACGATCAGCATGCCATCGACGCCGGCTTCGGCTGCGTCGCGAATGAAGGCGCTTTCGGTGCTGCCCGCGCCGTGCTTGATGTCGTAGCGCTCGACCGGGTTGGCGTAGCCCATCAGGACGACGGGCGTGGCGCTGTCTTTTCGGCGGAAGACGCGCACCATCTCCAGTACCTGCAGCAGGCCGATGCCAAAGCCGAGCGCTTTCTCACCGGCTTTCTGGATCACCGGGCCGTCGGCGCTGGGGTCGGAGAAGGGCACGCCGAGTTCGATCACGTTGGCACCGCCGGCCACCATGGCGTGCATCAGCTCGGGCGTGATGTCGGCAAAGGGAAAGCCTGCGGTGACGTAAGGAATCAGGGCTTTGCGGCCTTCGGCCAGCAAACCGGTCATGGTGGCCTGAATACGGCTCATTGCTTGAACTCCATGACTTGGGCGGCGCCCTTGATGCTCTGGCCGTGGCAGGATGGGCGGCAGTAAAAGCTGGCGCCCGACAGGTCGGCCACAGTGCCGATGTCCTTGTCGCCCCGGCCCGACAGGTTGACCAGAATGCTCTGGTCGCTGCGCATGGTTTTGGCCAGTTTCATGGCGTAGGCCACGGCGTGGGCGGATTCGAGCGCCGGGATGATGCCTTCGGTGCGGCACAGATAGTGAAAGGCCGCCAGCGCTTCGGTGTCGGTGATGCCGACATATTCGGCGCGGCCGATGTCTTTCAGGAATGCATGCTCGGGGCCGACGCCGGGGTAGTCCAGGCCGGCGCTGATGCTGTGCGTTTCGGTGACCTGGCCATCGTCGTCCTGCAGGACATAGGTGCGGTTGCCGTGCAGCACGCCGGGCAGGCCGCGCTGCAGCGACGCTGAATGCTTGCCGCTGTCCATGCCTTCGCCAGCGGCTTCAACGCCAATCAGGCGGGTGTTTTCATGCGAAATGTAGGGGTGGAAAATCCCCATGGCATTGCTGCCGCCGCCGACGCAGGCAACCACGGCATCGGGCTGCCTGCCGCCGTTCATCTCGGGCATTTGTGCCAGGCATTCAGTGCCGATGACGCTCTGGAAGTCGCGCACCATCATCGGGTAGGGATGCGGTCCGGCCACGGTGCCGATGATGTAGAAGGTGTTGTCGACATTGGCGACCCAGTCGCGCATGGCTTCGTTCAGCGCATCCTTCAGCGTCTTGCTGCCGCTTTCGACCGGCACCACGGTGGCGCCCAGCAGGTGCATGCGGTACACGTTCGGGCTTTGGCGCTTGACGTCCTCGCTGCCCATGTAGACCACGCATTCGAGGCCGTAACGCGCGCAGATGGTCGCGGTGGCCACGCCGTGCTGGCCGGCGCCGGTTTCGGCAATGATGCGCTGCTTGCCCATGCGGCGCGCCAGCATGGCCTGGCCGATGGTGTTGTTGATCTTGTGCGCGCCGGTGTGGTTGAGGTCTTCGCGCTTGAGGAAAATCTGCGCGCCGCCTTGCTCGCGGCTCATGCGGGCGGCGTGATAAATCGGCGAAGGGCGACCGACGAAATGCTTGAGCTCGTAGTTGAATTCGGCTAGGAATTCCGGGTCGTTCTGGTACCGGGCGTAAGCCTCTTTCAACTCGGTCAGCGCATGGGTCAGGGTTTCAGAAACAAAACTGCCGCCGTAAATGCCGAAGTGGCCGGCCAGGTCAGGTTGGTGATAGTCGTACATGGTCTTCTTGATCAGTTGGGGAAAGAGCAGTGCTTTCGCTTCGCGCATGCAGCTCTGGTCTATCCCGCAAGGTTTTTGAATTGTTCGTCGGCAGCGCGAACCGCTGCGACGAACTGGTTGATTTTGTCGGCGCTCTTGATGCCTTTGGACACCTCGACGCCCGAGCTCACGTCAACGGCCAGCGTGGTGCAGCGCGGCCTGACTTGCAAGATGCCGTCTAGCACGTTTGCAGGCGTCAACCCACCAGACAAAACGAGGTGAGCGTTGACGCTTGGAGGAAGCAGTGACCAATTGAATGTTTTCCCGCCGCCGCCGTATCCTTCGACATGCGCGTCGAGCAAGATGGCCTGGGCTGATGAGTAATCTTGCGCGTATTTTAAGAGATCAAACTGCAGGCTGCCCGGTGCGGGGTTTTCGTCCAGCGGGATGCGGGCCGCGCGCAGGAAGGTTCTGCCGGCCTTCAGGCATTCTTCTGGCGACTCGTCACCATGAAATTGGACGATTGCGCAGGGAATGCGGGCACACGCAGCTATTATTTCTGTAGTGTCCGCATTGACGAAAAGCAGCACCGGCGTGACAAACGGCGGCAGGCGGCTGGCCAGTTCGGCGGCGCGCTCCAGCGTGACATAGCGGGGGCTGTGCTCGTACATGACCAGGCCGATGGCGTCAATGCCGGCGGCTACGGCGGCATCAAGGTCTTCCTCGCGGGTCAGGCCGCAGATCTTGATGCGGGTACGGCTGGAAGGAAAGAGTGAAATGGTCATGGCAACCAATCATAAGCGGCCGTACGCGATGGCAGGCCATGGCGTTCCTCATACACCGGACCGAGAAAATACAGCCCGTCCGGCGAAAAAGTAGGGGCTGCGGCATCGCGGCGGCGGGCGGCCACCACGCCGGCCAGCCAGTCCGGCGGCTGGCTGCCCTGGCCCACGGCCAGCAGGCAGCCCATGATGTTGCGGATCATGTGGTGCAGAAAAGCATTGGCCTCGAACTCGAAGCGCCAGTAGCGCGACCCGGCGCCGGCGCGCTGCGAGATCTCGATATGGTTCATGGTCTTCACGGGCGACTTCGCCTGGCATTGCGCGGCCCGAAACGAGCTGAAGTCATGCTCGCCCATCAGGTGCAGGGCAGCCTGCCGCATGGCGTCGCCATCCAGCGGCCGGTAGACCCAGCCGACGCGCCCGGCTTCCACGCTGGGGCGCACGGGCGATTCAAGCACCACGTAGGCGTACCGGCGTGCAATGGCGCTGGCACGCGAATGGAACTCCTCTGGCACCGGCTGCGCCCACTGCACCGCAATGTCGCGGGGCAAAAAAGCATTGGTGCCGCGCACCCAGGAGGCGGTTTCGCGCTGCAGCGGGGTGTCAAAATGCGCGACCTGCATCAGCGCATGGACGCCGGCATCGGTGCGTCCGGCGCACATGACGCGAACCGGCTGCACGGCAAACTTGCTCAAGGCCAGTTCCAGCTGGTCCTGCACCGTCTTGCCTGAAAGCTGGCTTTGCCAGCCTTCGTAAGCGCTGCCGCTGTAGCTGATTCCGAGCGCAATCCTCACTGAGGCTGTCCCGTCGATGAACGCAGGCGCTTCAAGCGTTGCTCACGAAAGGGTATTAAGAAATGCCTGAGCCTTGAATTTCAAGGGGCCTTTGGCATGGGCCACGACCTCGTCGGCCAGTGACCTGGCACCTTCCGAATCACCCAGGATGCGAAATTCCTCAGCCAGCAGGAACTTGATTTCAAGCGGGTCATTTTCCTGGCCGGTCAATGCTTGGGTGGGAGGCTTGGTGGCCGGTCCGAGGTCCAGCGAAAGCGAATCCAGGTCAAATTCCAGCATGCCGCTGTGCGCTGCGAGCGCCGCTGGGGCAATGGCTGCCTTTGGCGGAGTGAAGGGCTCAGGCGTGAAATCCATGCCATTGGCAATGAGGTCAAATCCCGAAGAAGGCAGTTCTACCGACGGATGCCGAGGGTTTTTAGCCGCTGGCGCATCGTTCAGGTTCAAATCCAGGTCGAGGAAGGCCGATGGGATTGCAATGTCTGGAATTGGCTCGGCTTTTGAGCCGGGATAGGCGAGGGCGCCCTGTGTCATCGGCGCAGAAGATGCTGCGGCTGCCGAAAAATCAAGATCCAAGTCCAGGTCCAAATCGAGGGCCTGTGGCGTTTTGACTGCCGGCGCCAGGCCAGCCAAGGCCTGCGGGATGGTGCTGCTCAGGGGCACCAGCCCGGAATTGCGTCTGCCGGGCAGGCTGACCGAAAAGCCGGCGCTAGGCTGGTACATGGAATTGCTTGGATCCAGTTCCATGCCCAGCTGGCTGATGTAGGCCCACTCTGCGCCCTGGCCTCCCGTCAGCTTGAACGCTGGCAGGGCAGCATTTTCGAAAGCCTTGTTATCGCGCCGCTTGGCATAGATCTCCAGCAGCTTGCTGTGAATGGCCAGACGCGTCGGGTGGGTCCGCAACGCTTCCTTGAGGATTTCTTCAGCCTGCTGGTCGCGGCCATAGGCAAGGTAGACATCGGCTTCGGCCACAGGGTCCACATCGCCGGATGCATCCAGCTGGCTGGGCGAGTAGGCCATTGAAGACGACCTTGCCGCAATGCTGGCGTTCGTATCGACACGCTGCCCGCCGCTGGCGCCAAAGAACGAATCGGGCTGCAGGCGGCTGTCCAGGAATGAACTGTCAACATGGCGGGGCCCTGCGTTTTTCCGGTAGCGCGCAAAGCCCAGGCCCGCCAGCAATGCCAGTAGGACACCGCCGCCCAGCAGCAGTGAGTTGTCCATGATCCAGGTGATCAGACTGGTCTCGGGAGGTGTGGCGGGCGGGGCTGTCAGTGCAGCCTGCCCGCTCGCGGCGGCAGGCACAACCGAAGCCGGCGTGCTGGCCGATGGCATCGGCTCCGGGGCAGGCGCCACAGGCGCGGGTTCTGCAACGGCCAAAGGTGCCGAAGCGCCGGCTTGCGCGGCGCTGGAGGAAATCAGCGCTGGCGTTGCCGCGACTGCAGGCGCGCCACCGGCCGCTGCAGAGGCGCTGGAGCCTGTAACCGACGGCCCTGGCGCCGTGCTGCCCGTCCCGGGAATGGCGGCTTGAGGATTCAGGGCGCTGGTATTTTTTGACGGGTCCGTCGTTCGGCTTGCGGTATGACTGGCGGACTGTTCGTCGGACTGCATGCCCTGAACGGCGCCTTTTGACAGTGTCAGCCGGTCGGGTGAGTTGCTGGCTTGCGCACGGTCATCGACCTGGGTCTGGACCTTGCCGCCGGCCTGGCGGTCTGCGCTGTCAAGCTGCGTCGCCGGCACACCGCCGGCCAGTTTGCGGCGGAAGGTGTTGAAGTCCTTGCTTTGGGCAATGAGGGTCTGTCTGGCGTCGCCCGGTGAAAGCGCGCTGGCGGCCTGCTCATCCGGAATGTCCACGACCGCGCCGGACTTGATCAGGTTGATGTTGCCGCTAACGAATGCGTCGGGGTTTCCCCTGAGCAGGGCCGCCAGCATCTGGTCCAGCGACACGCTGGACGGCTTGTTCTGGGCTGCAATCCTGCTGGCATTGTCGCCAGGCCTGACCGTGACCTGGCGGGCGCCAGAAGTGCCTTGGGCAGGAGGTGTTCTGACCGCTTGCGACCTGGGGGCTGCGGGCACGGCGCGAACGGCAGGCCGGGCGTGGGGTGCTGGCGCGTCCTGCCTGGAAGGAAGCGCGGAGACGGCTACCGGTTCGCGGGGAAGCACGGGTGTCGAGGACACCGGGGGAGTGCTGCCGGTTCGCAGGTTGGGCGGGTCAATCAGCATCGTGTAATCGCGGGTGACACGTCCGGAAGCCCATCGTGCCTCAAGAACCAGATCCACGAAGGGCTCGCTGATGGCCCGGTTGCTGCTCAAGCGCAGATAGGCCCTGCCGTCCGGGCGCCGCTGGAGCCGAACATCCAGACCCGAAGCGGCAGCGGAGTATTCCAGACCGGCAGCCCTGAAAACGTCAGCCCCTGCCACGCCGACCCGGAGGCTGGAGGCTTCGTCGACGCTGAGATCGGAAATGTCGATTTCCGCACGCAGGGATTCGCCCAAGGCGGACTGAACCGTGATGCGGCCTAGCGCCACGGCATGTGCTTCAAGACTTGCCAGACAACCTAGCAAAGCGATTGCACTTGCCATGGCACCAATACGCCAGCGACCGGGATGATTCATGAAGTTTTGAGCTTTTGGAGCTCGGTCTGTTTGAAACGTTTTAGGG
The DNA here is from genome assembly GCF_049895905.1 of Polaromonas sp. DSP2-3-2b2. Lineage (NCBI taxonomy): Bacteria > Pseudomonadati > Pseudomonadota > Betaproteobacteria > Burkholderiales > Comamonadaceae > Polaromonas > Polaromonas sp. DSP2-3-2b2. Next base: position 81,620 of record NZ_JAFCTH010000011.1, read on the forward strand.
CTTGAGCGCACGAAAACCTTGAGGCTGATTTTTGAAAAACAACCTTAACACCAAGGCTTGACACTGACAAGTTAGGACAATGCTTAAGTTTTGATACTTCAATCAAACAGCAAGAAAGCCGGTTTTATTCGTTGCCTCAAGACAACGCCCTCAGCCCGCTCGCCGAATTTAAGGATTGTAGGTGCTCGGTCGCCCCGGAAAACAGAGTCAGGCCTCAATCAGGATGCGCAGCATGCGGCGCAGCGGCTCCGCAGCGCCCCAGAGCAACTGGTCGCCCACGGTAAAAGCGCCCAGATATTGCGGTCCCATGGCCAGCTTGCGCAGGCGCCCGACCGGGATTTGCATGGTTCCCGTCACGGCCACCGGGGTCAGGTCTTTGATCGAAGCCTCCCGCGTATTGGGTACCACTTTTACCCAGGCATTGTCAGCGGCAATCATGGCTTCGATGTCAGCCAGCGGAACGTCCTTCTTGAGCTTGAAGGTCAAGGCCTGGCTGTGGCAGCGCATGGCGCCAATGCGCACGCAAAATCCGTCTACCGGAATGGCTGCCGTGCCGAAGCCCGGGCCCTGGCCCAAAATCTTGTTGGTTTCCGCGCCGCCTTTCCATTCTTCCTTGCTGCTGCCGTCGCCCAGGTCTTTGTCGATCCAGGGAATCAGGCTGCCCCCCAGCGGAACGCCGAAGTTGGCGGTTTCGCTGGCGCTCAGCGATTGCTGCTTGGCCAGGATGCGGCGGTCGATTTCCAAAATGGCAGATTTCGGGTCGTCCAGCAGCGACTTGACTTCACTGTTGAGCGTGCCGAACTGGGTCAGCAACTCGCGCATGTGCTGCGCGCCGCCACCGGAAGCTGCCTGATAGGTCATGCTGGTCATCCATTCGACCAGGCCGGCTTTGTAAAGCGCGCCCACGCCCATCAGCATGCAGCTTACGGTGCAGTTGCCGCCCACCCAGTTGTTGCCGCCCCTGGCCAGCGCGTTCTTGATGACGGGGAGGTTGACCGGGTCCAGCACAATGACGGCGTCGTCATTCATGCGCAGCGTGGAGGCCGCGTCGATCCAGTGACCGGTCCAGCCGGCGGCGCGCAGCTTGGGAAACACTTCGGCCGTGTAGTCGCCGCCCTGGGCGGTGATGATGATGTCGCACTTCTTAAGGGCCTCAATGTCAAAAGCGTCCTTCAGGGTGGTTTCATTCTTCGCCTGCGCGGGGGCCTTGCCGCCGGCGTTCGAGGTCGAGAAGAAAACCGGTTCGATCAGCTCGAAGTCGCCTTCAGCCTGCATGCGGTCGATCAAGACCGAGCCGACCATGCCGCGCCAGCCGACGAGTCCTGTGAGATTGCCTTTGAGTTTCATGATTGCCCTTGAAAAGTACGAAAAAAATCGGCTTTTGGGCCCGGCTCATCGGGCCGGAAGGCACGACGAACCGAGCTTGTCAGCCTTTAATGGTGGTCGTTTGGGTGATCTGGGCAAAAGCCCGCGCGCCGTGGCCGGTCCGCATGGCGGCTGCAAGGGCGACTGGAATCAGGCTTTTACACATTTTCGTATTGTAACGATGCCTGCCTTTGGCCTGGCTGACAGGCGGCGCAGGCAGGGACTCGACGGGACACCGGGTTAGCCGAGCGCCTTGACGACCGCATCGCCCATTTCCACGGTGCCGACCCGGGTCGTGCCTTCGCTGTAAATGTCAGGGGTGCGCAGGCCCTGGGTCAACACCTTGTCGACGGCTTGCTCGATGCGTGCGGCGGCCTCGGGCTGGTTCAGGCTGAAGCGCAGCATCATCGCCGCGCTCAAGATGGTCGCCAGTGGGTTGGCCACGCCCTTGCCGGCAATGTCGGGCGCGCTGCCATGGCTGGGCTCGTACAAGCCTTGGCCCTTGTCGTTCAGGCTGGCCGAGGGCAGCATGCCAATGGAGCCGGTCAGCATGGCCGCCGCGTCCGACAAGATGTCGCCGAACATGTTGCCGGTCACCACCACGTCGAATTTCTTCGGCGCCTTGACCAGCTGCATGGCGGCGTTGTCCACGTACATGTGGTCCAGCGCCACATCCGGGTATTGCCGCCCGATCTCGGTCACCACGTCTTTCCAGAGCTGGAAGGTTTCGAGCACGTTGGCCTTGTCCACGCTGGTCACGCGCCCTTCACCGCCCGCAGCTTTGCGCTTGCGCGCCGCCTGGAAAGCGACATGGGCGATGCGCTCGATCTCGGGGCGCGAGTAGCGCATGGTGTCGAAAGCCTCTTCGGCGCCGGGAAATTGCCCGTCGGTGGCAATGCGCCGGCCGCGCGGCTGGCCGAAGTAGATGTCGCCGGTCAGTTCGCGGATGATGAGGATGTCCAGGCCGGACACCAGTTCGCGCTTCAGGCTCGACGCATCCACGAGTTGCGGGTAACAGATGGCCGGGCGGAAATTGGCGAACAGGCCGAGGTTCTTGCGCAGGCCCAAAATGGCCTGCTCCGGGCGCAGGGGGCGGTCCAGCGTGTCGTATTTCCAGTCGCCGACGGCGCCGAACAGGGTCGCGTGGGCGTCCTTGGCGAGTTGGAGCGTGGCGTCGGGCAACGGGTGGCCGTAGGCTTCGTAAGCTGCACCGCCGACGAGGGCGGTCTCCAGCTCAAACGGAAGGTCGAGGACGTTCAGGACCTTGACGGCTTCGGCGACGATTTCAGGACCGATGCCGTCACCCGGAAGAATTGCGATTTTCATGAATACTATCTTTTTTATAGCTGCTTATGCACGTCTGTAGTGCGCAGAAGCACAATTTGATTGTTAATTTGGCTTAGCCCGCGACGGTGTGGTTCAGCCAGGGCTTGGCGGCCAGACGTTCAGCTTCAAATGCCTTGATCTTGTCGCTTTGCAGCAAGGTCAGGCCGATGTCGTCAAAGCCATTCAGCAAGCAGTATTTGCGAAATGCCTGCACGTCGAAAGGCAACTCTTCGCCTTGCGCCTTGACGATGACCTGGCGTTCCAGGTCGATGGTCAGCGTGAAGCCGGGAAAGGCCAGCACCTCGTCAAACAGCCGGTCCATCTGCGCCTCGGGCAGCACGATGGGCAGCAGGCCATTCTTGAAGCTGTTGTTGAAGAAGATGTCGGCATAGCTGGGCGCGATGATGGCGCGAAAGCCGAACTGGTCCAGCGCCCAGGGCGCGTGTTCGCGCGACGAGCCGCAGCCAAAGTTCTTGCGCGCCAGCAGGATGGACGCACCCGCGTAACGAGGCTGGTTCAGCACGAAATCAGGGTTGGGTTTGCGGCTTAGCGGGTCCTGGCCGGGAAAGCCGGCGTCCAGGTAGCGCCATTCGTCAAACAGGTTGACGCCAAAGCCGGTTTTTTTGATCGACTTGAGGAACTGCTTGGGGATGATGGCGTCGGTGTCGACGTTCTCGCGGTCCATCGGCGCCACGAGGCCCTGGTGTACGGTGAATTTTTGCATACGGTTAAGCCTTTTTTGGCGGCGTTATCTGGCGGCGTTTGAAACAGCGGAACCCGCCCGTTGAACGTCCTGGCCAATGCCCTGGATGGTGTTGCAGCCAGACAGTGCAAAGGTGGAGGCGAGCAGGGCGAATGTCGCCAGCAGCAGGGAGATCGATTTTTTCATCATTTTCTTCTGGGTTCTTCAGACAAATTTTCGAATATCGACAAAGTGGCCATGCACTGCCGCAGCCGCCGCCATCGCCGGGCTCACCAGGTGGGTGCGGCCGCCAGCGCCTTGCCGGCCTTCAAAATTGCGGTTGCTGGTGGAGGCGCAGCGCTCGCCCGGCTCCAGCCGGTCGGCGTTCATGGCCAGGCACATCGAGCAGCCGGGCTCGCGCCATTCAAAGCCCGCAGCAATGAAAATCTTGTCCAGGCCTTCGCGTTCGGCCTGGTCCTTGACCAGACCGGAGCCCGGCACGACCATAGCGAGCTTGACGTTTTTGGCGACCTTCCGGCCGATTTTTTTCACCACGGCGGCGGCTTCGCGCATGTCCTCGATACGGCTGTTGGTGCAGGAACCGATGAACACCTTGTCGATGTACAAATCGTTCAGCGCCTTGCCGGGCTCCAGGCCCATGTAGGCCAGGGCGCGTTCGATGGCGCTGCGCTTGTTGGCGTCTTTTTCCTTCTCGGGGTCCGGCACGCGGCCGTCAATCGACAGCACCATCTCGGGCGACGTTCCCCAGCTGACCTGCGGCAGGATCTGGCTTGCATCGAGTTCGACCACAGCGTCAAATGCGGCATCGGCGTCGGAATGCAGCGTGGCCCAGTAGCGCGCCGCCATGTCCCATTCAGGACCGCCGACGAACTGGCCGGTCTTGGCGTCGGTTCCCGGCGCCAGCAAACGGCCCTTGACGTACTCAATGGTCTTTGCGTCCACGGCCACCAGGCCGGCGCGCGCGCCGCCTTCAATCGCCATGTTGCACACCGTCATGCGGCCTTCCATGCTGAGCGCGCGGATCGCCGAGCCGGCAAATTCAATCGTGAAGCCGGTGCCGCCCGCCGTGCCGATCTTGCCGATGATCGCCAGCACGATGTCCTTGGCGGTCACGCCTTTGGCCACGGCGCCCTCGACCTTGATGAGCATGTTCTTGGCCTTCTTGGCCAGCAGGGTTTGCGTGGCCATGACGTGTTCGACCTCGCTGGTGCCGATGCCGTGCGCCAATGCGCCGAAAGCGCCGTGGGTGGAGGTGTGCGAATCGCCGCAAACCACCGTCATGCCTGGCAGGGTGGCGCCGTTTTCGGGGCCGATCACATGCACGATGCCCTGGCGTTTGGACATGAAGGGAAAGAAGGCGGCGGCGCCGAATTCCTTGATGTTGGCGTCCAGCGTGGTGATCTGTTCCTTGCTGACCAGGTCGGTGATGCCGTCGTAACCGAGTTCCCAGCCGGTGGTCGGCGTGTTGTGGTCGGCCGTGGCCACGATGGAGCTGATGCGCCAGACCTTGCGGCCGGCTTCGCGCAAGCCTTCGAACGCTTGCGGACTGGTCACTTCATGGACCAGGTGGCGGTCGATATACAGGATCGACGTGCCGTCTTCTTCGGTGTGAATGACGTGCTCGTCCCAGATTTTGTCGTAGAGGGTGCGTCCCATGGGTGTTCCTTCGTGGTCTTCGGGTGATTTTAGGCGGTAGGTGCCTGTTGGGCGAGATGGTCGACCAGCAGCCGGGCGGTCAGGGGCAGTGTGGAGAAGTCCCGCGCCACCAGTTCGATTTTGCGTTCGGTCCAGCTATCGAGCAGCGCGATGGATTCGAGTTCGCCCACGCCATGCATAAGGTCAAACGCACGAAGGGGCATCACGCCGACGCCCAGGCCGTTGTGGATCATGCGGCACATGGCGTCCAGCCCGGTGACATGGATGCGCAGCTTGATGGTGCGCCCCACAGCGGCTGCTGCCTGGCGCATGGCCAGATAAATCGAGCTGTTGGAATGCAGGCCGACGTGGTCATGGTTCAGCGTATCTTCAAAATGAATAGCGCCTTGCGCAAGCAGGGCATGCCCTTTGGGGACAATCAGCACCAATTTGTCCTGGCGGTAGGGCAATGTCTGCAACTCGCCTGTGCCGTTGGCGGTATTGCACACGCCCAGGTCCGCCGTGCCTTCCTGCACGGCCCGAACCACTTCGGTGCTCAGGTGTTCTTCGAGGTCGATCTTAATCTCGCTGTGCCGGCGGATGAAATCCCCCAGATCTTCGGGCAGGAACTGCACGATGGCTGAAATGCTGGCGTGCACCCGCACGTGGCCGCGCACGCCATCGGCATATTCGCTGAGTTCGGCCTGCATTTTTTCCAGGCTGAACAGCACCGAGCGCGCATGGTGCAGCAGGCTTTCACCAGCCGGCGTCAGGTCAACGCCCCGGGTATGGCGGTAGAGTAGCGGCGTGTCCAGCGTAGCTTCCAGGTCGCTAAGCCGCTTGCTGACGGCGGAGGCCGCAATGAATTCGCGCTCGGCCGCCTTGCCGATGCTGCCCAGTTCGCACACGGCCACGAAGAGCTGAAGCGAGGTCAGGTCGATGCGGCGGGCAAAATTGCGTTCGGAACTTTTGATGGACATGGGTTGGAAGCATCGCGTCAGGCGATGGATTGCAATTCTGCAGCATAGTTTGCGGCTTCGCCATCGCAGTTTGCGATGCCTGGCGTAGCGGCGCTAAAGGAGGGCTAAAAATTCGGGTGAAAAGTCAATATTTTATGCACTTGCGCTCGATCCGCTTGAGGGAGTAGCTATAAAAAGTATAGCAAATAACGCTAAAAAGCCCGCCGATGTTTCCATCCTGCGGGCTTTGGCTAAAAGCGGGAAAAGACTGGCGGCTTAGCGTTGTGCCATCGGTTTGACTTCACGCTGGGTGGAACCGACGAAGAGCTGGCGCGGACGACCAATCTTGTACTCAGGGTCGCCAATCATTTCGTTCAGCTGGGCCATCCAGCCGACGTTGCGCGCGAGTGCAAAGATGGCGGTGAACAGCGGCACGGGGATGCCGATGGCACGCTGCACGATGCCGGAGTAGAAATCGACATTCGGGTAGAGCTTGCGCGACACGAAGTAGTCGTCTTCCAATGCGATTTTTTCCAGCGCCATGGCCAGCTTGAACAGCGGGTCGTTTTCCAGGCCCATTTCCTGCAGCACTTCCTTGCAGGTTTCCTGCATCAGCTTGGCGCGCGGGTCGTAGTTCTTGTAGACGCGGTGGCCAAAGCCCATCAGCTTGACGGTCGAGTTCTTGTCCTTGACCTGCTTGATGAATTCGCCGATGTTCTCGACGCCGCCGTTTTTCTGGATGTCCCCCAGCATGTTCAGCGCTGCTTCATTGGCGCCGCCGTGGGCCGGGCCCCAGAGGCAGGCTACGCCGGCTGCAATGGCTGCGAATGGGTTGGTGCCCGACGAGCCGCACAGGCGAACGGTGGAGGTCGATGCGTTCTGCTCGTGGTCAGCGTGCAGGATGAAGATGCGGTCCAGTGCGCGTTCGAGCACCGGGTTGACCTTGTACTCCTCGCACGGCGTGGCAAACATCATGTGCAGGAAATTGCCGGCGTAGCTCAGGTCGTTGCGCGGGTACATGTAGGGCTGGCCGACGGTGTACTTGTACGCCATCGCCACCAGCGTTGGCATCTTGGCAATCAGGCGCACGGCGGTGATGTCGCGGTGCTCGGGATTGTTGATGTCGGTGTTGTCATGGTAGAACGCCGACAGGGCGCCTACCAAGCCAGTCATGATGGCCATCGGGTGCGCATCGCGGCGGAAACCGCGCAGGAAGAACTGCATCTGCTCGTTGACCATGGTGTGGTTGGTCACGCGTCCGACAAAAACCTTTTTCTGCGCAGCGTCCGGCAATTCCCCGTAAAGCAGCAGGTGGCAGGTTTCCAAATAGTCGCAGTTGGTGGCAAGCTGCTCTATCGGGTAGCCGCGGTATAGCAACTCACCCTTGTCGCCGTCGATGTAGGTGATGGCCGACTGGCAGGCTGCGGTGGACAGGAAACCCGGGTCATAGGTGAACATGCCGGTCTGGGCATACAGCTTGCGGATGTCCACGACATCCGGGCCTACGGTGCCTTGGTAAACAGGCAGATCCACGCTGGGGCTGCCATTGCTGAAGGACAGGGTGGCTTTGTTGTCAGCTAAATTCATGTTGTGTTCTTTCTCTCTAGTCAGAGGGGTGAATTAGGAAACCAGGGAGCCCGGCCGCAGCATGCTCAAAACTTCGAGTGCTTCGAGGGTTGAAGCGCTTGCCTTTGCAGGCAGTTCGGAAAGCTGGTCAGGTTCTTTGCGTCTGAGCAGGAGGTCTAGCAGGTCATTGTCAGACAAGTCCATTAAATCATTCAAGCCTTTAGCCTGCCTGACATTGAGCGTGGTTTCGAAGCGTAGAAAGAATTTTTCGATCAGCAGATCGTTTTCGAGCAGGCCGCGTCGGCAGCGCCACCGCAGCTTGCTCAGGCTTCGCTCATCGAGCAAATCTTGGTTTGTTTCCATGTGCTTGTGGTTCGCCGCAGCGTCAGACCGTGCGCAGGACCATCATTTCCTTGATCTTGCCGATGGCCTTCGCCGGGTTCAGGCCCTTGGGGCAAACGTCGGTGCAGTTCATGATGGTGTGGCAACGGAACAGGCGATACGGGTCTTCCAGGTTGTCAAGCCGCTCGGCGGTGGCTTCGTCGCGGCTGTCCGCCAGGAAGCGGTAAGCCTGCAACAAGCCGGCCGGACCTACAAACTTGTCGGGATTCCACCAGAAGCTGGGGCAGGCCGTTGAGCAGCTGGCGCACAGGATGCACTCGTACAAGCCGTTCAGCTCGTCGCGCTCTTCCGGGCTTTGCAGTCGCTCGGTCTGCGGCGGCACGTTGTTGTTGATCAGGTAGGGCTTGATCGAGTTGTACTGCTTGAAGAACTGCGTCATGTCCACGAACAGGTCTCGCACCACGGGCAGACCGGGCAGCGGCTTGAGGACGATGGTGCCCTGGAGCGTGTTCATGTTGGTCAGGCAGGCCAGACCGTTCTTGCCGTTGATGTTCATGGCGTCCGAGCCGCACACGCCTTCGCGGCATGAGCGGCGAAAACTGATGGTCGGGTCCTGCGCCTTGAGTTTCATCAGGGCGTCGAGCAGCATGCGCTCGTGACCGTCGAGTTCCACCTCGATGGTCTGCATGTAGGGCTTGGCGTCGGTATCGGGGTCGTAGCGGTAAATCTGGAAAGTACGTTTGGTCATGTGGGTTCTCGCTTCTTTCGATTTTGGGGTCGCAGGCTGTCGCTTAGAACGTGCGTGTTTTGAGTTCCACAGACGCCACCGTGAGGGGTTTCATCTGCACCGGCTTGTAGGCCAGTGAATTGGTTTCGCTGAACCAGAGCGTGTGCTTGTGCCAGTCGGTGTCGTTGCGTCCATTCGGGTGCTCGGCCGTGTCGCCATAGTCGTCCACCGAATGCGCGCCACGGCTTTCCTTGCGCGCAGCGGCCGACACGATGGTGGCCTGGGCGGCTTCGATCAGGTTTTCGACTTCCAGCGCCTCGATGCGCGCGGTGTTAAAGATCTTGGACTTGTCCTTCAGTCCGATGCTGTTCACGCGTTCGCGCAGGGCGGCAATCTTGCTCACGCCTTCGTCCATGGTGGCCTGGGTGCGGAACACGCCGGCATGCTGCTGCATCGCGGCGCGCAGGTCGTTGGCCACGTCTTGGGCATATTCGCCGTCAGTCGCATTGTCCAGACGGGCGATGCGGGCCAGCGTCTTGTCGGCGGCATCAAGCGGCAGTTCTTTGTGGGACGTGCTGTTGTTGAACTCAACAATGTGGTTGCCGGCGGCGCGGCCGAACACCAGCAGGTCGAGCAGCGAGTTGGTGCCCAGTCGATTGGCGCCATGTACACTCACGCAAGAACATTCGCCCACAGCGTAAAGGCCGTTGACGACTTCGCTCTGGTTGGCGGCGTTTTGCGTGACAACCTGACCGTGGATGTTGGTCGGAATGCCACCCATCTGGTAGTGAATGGTGGGCACTACGGGAATTGCTTCCTTGGTGATGTCTACGTTGGCAAAGTTGTGGCCGATTTCAAACACCGAAGGCAGGCGCTTCATGATGGCATCGACGCCCAGATGGGTCATGTCCAGCAGGATGTAGTCCTTGTTCGGGCCGCAGCCGCGGCCTTCCTTGATTTCTTGGTCCATCGAGCGGGAGACGAAGTCGCGCGGCGCCAAGTCCTTGAGCGTTGGCGCATAGCGCTCCATGAAACGCTCACCATTGGAATTGCGCAAGATTGCGCCTTCACCACGGCAGCCTTCGGTCAGGAGCACACCGGCGCCGGCCACGCCGGTGGGATGAAACTGCCAGAATTCCATGTCTTCCAGAGGAATGCCGGCGCGTGCCGCCATGCCCAACCCGTCGCCGGTATTGATGAAGGCATTGGTCGAGGCGGCAAAGATGCGACCCGCGCCGCCAGTGGCCAGCAGCGTGGTCTTGGCTTCGAAGATGTGGACGTCGCCGGTTTCCATTTCGAGAGCGGTCACGCCGACCACGTCGCCGGCCGCATCGCGGATCAGGTCAAGCGCCATCCACTCCACGAAGAAGCTGGTCTTTTCCTTGACGTTCTGCTGGTAGAGCGTGTGCAGCATGGCGTGGCCGGTACGGTCGGCTGCGGCGCAGGCGCGTTGCACCGGCTTTTCGCCGTAGTTGGCGGTGTGGCCGCCGAAGGGACGCTGGTAGATCGTGCCGTCGGGGTTGCGGTCAAACGGCATGCCCATGTGTTCCAGGTCATAAACAACCTTGGGGGCTTCACGGCACATGTATTCAATCGCGTCCTGGTCGCCGAGCCAGTCGGAGCCTTTGACAGTGTCATAGAAGTGATAGTGCCAGTTGTCTTCGGACATGTTGCCCAGGGATGCGCCAATGCCGCCTTGCGCTGCCACGGTGTGCGAGCGAGTAGGGAACACTTTGGACAGCACGGCGACATTCAGGCCGGCACGGGCGAGTTGCAGCGAGGCGCGCATGCCGGAGCCGCCGGCTCCCACGATGACGACGTCAAATTTGCGCTTGGGAAGTTTGGATGTAGCAGTCATGTTTTTATAAATCTTGGAAGCTGGAAAATGCCAGCATTGACTTTACAGGGAAGAGCATTCGGATCAAAGGCGCCACAGTACCTGGACACTCCAGCCTGTGCAGGCAACCAGCCAAATGATGGTGAACACCTGCAGCAGCAAGCGCATACCCACCGGCTTGATGTAATCCATCCAGATATCGCGCATGCCCACCCAGACATGCTGGAGCATTGCGATGATGACCGCAAAAGTCAGCACCTTCATCCACTGGGGTGAAAAGATCCCGGCCCACTGGTCGTAGCCGATCGGCCCCTTGCTGAAAATGACCTGACCCAGCAGCAGCACGGTGAAAATGACCATCAGAGCCGCCGTGATGCGTTGGCTCAGCCAGTCGCGTGTGCCGTAGTGAGCACCGACAACGATGCGCTTTGATCCGTAATTGACAGACATGATTTCTTTCCTTGATCAGTTGGGGGCAACGCTTGCCGTGTTTCGCAGCAGATGCCCTGCAAGCTTTTTGTTTTTAGTAGAGGCCGAACAGCTTGGCGCCCAGCACCAGCGTGAGGCTGATGCTCACGACCAGCGTGAAAGCGGCTGACTGGCGGCCGAAGTTCTTGCTGACGGCTTCATGGCTGCTGTCCATCCATAAATGGCGAAGACCTGCCAGAAAATGATGCAGGTAGGCCCAGATCAGGGCCAGCGCCACCAGTTTCCAGAGGACGCCCGGCAAGCCCAGCATTCCCGCATTGAAAGCGGACTTGAATCGATCAAAGGAAATGTCTGAAGAAATCGAGGTGTCAAACATCCAGATGGTGAAAGGCATTAGGATGAACATGATCGCCCCGCTGACACGGTGCAGGATGGAAACGATGCCGGCCAATGGCAATCGGTAGCTCGGCAGGTCGGTAAAGGCATTGATATTTCGGAACTCTGGCCGCTTGGGGCGTGGAGTGGATGCCAGCTCTGTCATTTTTGTGGGCTTTCGTGGTGGTAACCGGTTGGTAACTCAGCGGGACATGACTGTTAGTGAAACGCTTTAATTCTATTGCAACGCAGCAAATTTATTTACAAAGCTTTGCCGTTTTGGGGTAATGACGTTAACTGAGCACGTTTTTGTAGTGGTGGGTGTCGGTCCGGTACAAGCCTCGGCGCAGTTCCATCGGGACATCGTTGTAGGTGTAGGCAATGCGTTCGACGCTCAGGAGCGGCTCACCCTCCTTCACGTCCAGCAGCCTGGCCGCCACCGCATCGGCTGCAATGGCGCGGATTTTTTCTTCAGCGCGCACCATGTGGACGCCGAACTCGGTTTCGAACAGGGCATACATGGGGCCGCCGTAGACCGCCAGGCGGCTGGCGGTCAGCCCCTTGAACGGTCCGCCTGGCAGCCAGACATCTTCGACAATCGTGGGCGTGCCCTGGAATGCCAGCACCCGGCGTAATTGCAGCACGGCGTCGCCGGTCCGCAGGGCCAGGGGGCGGGCGATATCGGCAGTGGCCTTCAGCCGCTTGCAGTCGACGATCTGCCGTTCCGCCGGACCTTCGCTGCTGATGTCGCCACTGTCGGGCATGAGCCGAAGGAAGCGGTATTGCACATGCTGCTCGGCGTGGGTCGCCACGAAGGTTCCCTTGCCCTGGCGACGGATCACCAGGTTTTCGGCGGAAAGTTCGTCAATGGCCTTGCGAACGGTTCCCTGGCTGACGCGAAAGCGCGCAGCCAGGTCCATTTCGCTGGGAATGAGTTCGCCCGGTTTCCATTCAGCCGCCTGAAGGCCCTTAAGGATCAGCACCTTGATCTGTTGGTACAGCGGGCTGAAGGCCGGCGTCTGCCCTGCACGCGCGGCCGCCTCCTGCTCGCCGGCTGCCAGGGAGGTATCGGGTATCAAAGAATTGGTATTTGTCATACAGCAAATTTGCGCAACTGCCTGGGATGATGTGGCGCAGTGCTTGACCCGGACATGAAATCAGTCTGGATCATATCTTATATAAGACATAAGACAAATTGGCCTGCCGCAATTTTCAAGCGTAAAATCTCGCGCTGGGCATCGCGCGAAGTTTGTTGGTCTTGTACGGAAAAGCGCTACTTTTACAGTCCGCCAAAGCCTGAAATAGTGACGCAAACCTTATTTCGCATCCTGTTCCAATAATTTTTTAACTTTCCTGGAGTTGTCAATCATGAGCAAAAAACCCGTCCGTGTTGCAGTTACCGGTGCAGCTGGTCAAATCGGTTACGCGCTGCTGTTTCGCATTGCCTCGGGCGAAATGCTCGGCAAGGACCAGCCGGTCATTTTGCAATTGCTTGAAGTCCCGGTCGAAGGCCCGCAAAAAGCGCTCAAGGGCGTGATGATGGAACTCGACGACTGCGCTTTTCCGCTGCTCGTGGAGATGACCGCGCACAGCGACCCGATGACGGCCTTCAAGGACGCCGACTACGCGCTGCTCGTCGGTTCGCGTCCACGCGGCCCAGGCATGGAGCGCGCCGAGCTGCTGGCCGTCAACGGCGCCATCTTCACCGCGCAGGGCAAGGCACTCAATGCCGTCGCCAGCCGCGACGTGCGCGTGCTGGTGGTCGGCAACCCGGCCAACACCAATGCCTACATCGCCATGAAGAGCGCACCGAGCCTGCCACGCAAGAACTTCACCGCCATGCTGCGCCTGGACCACAACCGCGCCGCCAGCCAGATCGCCGCCAAGACCGGCAAGGCCGTCGCTGACATCGAAAAATTGACGGTCTGGGGCAACCATTCGCCCACGATGTACGCCGACTACCGTTTTGCCACCATCAACGGCGAGAGCGTTGCCAACATGATCAACGATCAGGAATGGAACGCCAATGTGTTCCTGCCGACCGTCGGCAAACGCGGCGCTGCGATCATTGAAGCGCGTGGTTCTTCTTCTGCCGCTTCGGCTGCCAACGCCGCCATCGACCACATGCGCGACTGGGCACTGGGCACGAACGGCAAGTGGGTCACGATGGGCATTCCATCGGACGGCCAGTACGGCATTCCTGCCGACACGATGTTCGGCTTCCCCGTGACCTGCGAAAACGGCGAATACAAGATCGTCGAAGGCCTGGAAATCGACGCGTTCAGCCAGGAACGCATCAACAAGACGCTGGAAGAACTGCAGGGCGAGCAGGCCGGCGTCGCCCACCTCCTGTAACAGCCTGAAAGCAAACCGGGGGCGCGGGCAGCGGCTTTTTGATGTGCACCCGGCCCCCGAGCCACTCGCGACAGAGCCAAGGAACAAGCTTATTCAATGAAACATCCGCGCGAAGTTCTCCTCGGCGCCCAGGCTGCAACGGCCTCCTTGCCGGTTTGCGACCATTACAGCGGCGTGCAAGCGCGGATGCGCAAAAGCCTGCAATTGCAGGCTGAAATGATCGAAGAGTTCGGCGCCTGCGTGTTTGATGTGACGCTGGACTGTGAAGACGGCGCACCGGTCGGCGGCGAAGCCGACCATGCCGCCATGGTCGTAGCGCTGGCCGCATTGGCCAGTGACAAAGCCCGCGTTGCTGTTCGCGTGCATGCGGCCGATCACCCGGCGTTTGAGTCCGACATGGCCGTCATCGCCGGAAAGCTTGCGCGCCAGCTATCGCACATCATGATTCCGAAGGTCGATTCCATCGAGGACGTGGTCAGGGCCGAGCAGGCGCTCTTGTCGGCGTCGGCGGGTGAATTGCCACTGCATGTGCTGATCGAATCCCCCCTTGCCGTTCGCAATGCCTTTGAAATTGCCGCGCATCCCCGGGTGCAGTCGCTCAGCTTTGGCCTGATGGACTTTGTCTCCAGCCATGGCGGCGCCATTCCCGCCGATGCCATGAGCAGCCAGGGCCAGTTCACCCATCCGCTGGTGGTCCGCGCCAAGCTAGAAATCGCTTCCGCCTGCCATGCCTATGGCAAGGTGCCTTCGCATTGCGTGGTGACGGAGTTCAGCGATGCCGCGGCCATGACGCTCGCCGCTCGTCGTGCGTCGCGTGAACTGGGCTATACCCGCATGTGGAGCATTCATCCAAATCAGATACGCTCTATCCTGGCGGCTTTTGCACCGAGCGAGGCCGAAATCGAAGATGCTACAACAATAATAGCTGCTGGTGCCCGTGCAGATTGGGCACCGACCAGTTTTGACGGTAAATTGCACGACCGCGCGAGTTATCGCTATTTCTGGCAGGTGCTGGAACGCGCCCACCAGACCGGCCGCACACTGCCGCCTGATGCCCAAATTTACTTTACGGACGCTCCTGGATGAGCGCCCATCCACCGACGAGGAATCGTATGAAAATCCAACCTATCGCCACCCTTGCAGCCTCGCTGGCTGCCGCTTTCCTGTTGGCCGCCGCGCCCATGGCGCAGGCCGAGACCGACAAGAAGTCCGACAAGGCAACAGCTGACAAGGCAAAAGCCACCAAGCCCGCCGTCAGCAAGACCGCAGCGGCCAAAGCCGACAAGGCCGACAAGCCCGTGGTCAAAAAGAAGGCGCAAAAACCGACGGATTCCGCCAGCCGCACCAACCTCAAAAGCGCCGCAGTCAACGTGGCGGCGGGTATCCAGGCCGCCGAAGCCGCCATGACACCGGCTGAACTGGCGATTGCCGAGCGGGTGCAGGTCGGCAAGATGCCGTGCGAACTCGGCGCATCGGTCACGCTGACCGCCGATGCCAAGAATCCCGGCTACTTCGACATGCAGGGCAAGAACTTTAGTTACCGCATGTTCCCGGTCGCCACGTCCACCGGCGCCATTCGCCTGGAAGACCAGAAGGCCGGCGCCGTCTGGCTGCAGCTGGCGAACAAATCAATGCTGATGAGCCAGAAGCACGGCATTCGCCTGGCCGATGAATGCACCAGCCCGGCACAGCTCGAAGTCGCCCAGAACCTCAAGCTGAATCCTCCGGTCAGCATCCTTGAAGCTCTGCCCCCGGCGACTGTCAAGTAAATCCCGTTTTTTCAGCCCACCATTCCCATAACTTGAATCAGAGGAGTCGCGATGTCATCCGGATTTTTGCAAATTTACCGCAGCCATGTTGCCGAACGCGCCGTTTTGGGCATTCCGCCACTGCCTTTGTCGGCCCAGCAGACCGGCGAGGTCATTGAGCTGCTGAAGAATCCGCCTGCGGGCGAAGAAGCCTTCCTGCTCGACCTGATCACCCACCGCGTGCCAGCCGGCGTCGATGCGGCCGCCAAGGTCAAGGCCAGCTACCTCGCTGCCGTGGCGCACGGCAGCGAACAATGCCCCCTGATGTCGCGTGAAAAAGCCACGCAGTTGCTGGGCACCATGCTGGGCGGTTACAACATCAGCCCGATGATTGCGCTGCTCGATGACGCGGAAGACAGCGTGGCCACGCAAGCGGCCAGCGGCCTGAAGAGCACCTTGCTGATGTTCGACCAGTTCCACGACGTGCAGGAAAAGGCCGAAAAGGGCAACAAATACGCCAAGGCCGTGATGCAAAGCTGGGCCGATGCCGAATGGTTTACCAGCCGCCCTGAAGTGCCGCAATCAATCCAGCTGACCGTTTTCAAGGTCGCTGGCGAGATCAACACCGACGACCTGTCGCCCGCGCCCGACGCCTGGAGCCGCCCCGACATTCCGCTGCATGCGCTGGCCATGCACAAAAATGCCCGTCCCGGCGTCACGCCTGAAGAAGACGGCAAACGCGGCCCGGTGAAATTCATCGAGGAACTCAAGGCCAAGGGCAACCTGGTGGCCTACGTCGGCGACGTGGTCGGCACCGGTTCCTCGCGCAAGTCCGCCACCAACTCGGTGCTGTGGTTCACTGGCGAAGACATTCCCTTCGTGCCGAACAAGCGCTTTGGCGGCGTTTGCCTCGGCTCAAAAATCGCTCCGATTTTCTACAACACCATGGAAGACTCGGGCGCGCTGCCGATCGAACTCGACGTGAGCCAGATGGCCATGGGCGACGTGATCGAACTGCGCCCCTACGACGGCAAGGCGCTGAAAGATGGCCAGGTCATCGCCGAGTTCAAGCTCAAGAGCGATGTGCTGTTTGACGAAGTGCGCGCCGGCGGCCGCATTCCGCTGATCGTCGGCCGTGGCCTGACCGCCAAGGCACGCTTTGCCCTGGGCCTGCCCGTTTCGACCCTGTTCCGCCTGCCGCAAAACCCCGAGGCGACCGAGCGCGGCTTCACGCTGGCGCAAAAGATGGTCGGCCGCGCGGTCGGCCTGCCGGAAGGCCAGGGCGTTCGTCCCGGCACGTATTGCGAACCAAAGATGACCTCGGTCGGCTCGCAGGACACCACCGGCCCGATGACCCGCGACGAACTGAAAGATCTGGCTTGCCTCGGTTTCAGCGCCGATCTGGTCATGCAGTCGTTCTGCCACACCGCCGCCTACCCCAAGCCGGTCGATGTGAAGATGCACCACGAGTTGCCCGATTTCATGAGCGACCGTGGCGGCATTCCGCTGCGTCCGGGCGACGGCATCATCCACAGCTGGCTCAACCGCATGCTCTTGCCTGACACCGTCGGCACCGGCGGCGACAGCCACACGCGTTTCCCCATCGGCATCAGCTTTCCGGCCGGCTCCGGCCTGGTGGCTTTTGGCGCGGCCACCGGCGTGATGCCGCTGGACATGCCCGAGTCGGTGCTGGTCCGTTTCAAGGGCGAAATGCAGCCCGGCATCACGCTGCGCGATCTGGTCAATGCGATTCCGCTGTACGCCATCAAGGCCGGCTTGCTGACCGTGGCCAAGCAGGGCAAGGTCAACATTTTCTCGGGCCGCATCCTGGAAATCGAAGGCTTACCAGACCTGAAGGTCGAGCAGGCGTTCGAGTTGAGCGATGCGTCGGCCGAGCGTTCTGCCGGCGGCTGCACGGTCCACCTGAACAAGGAACCTATTCAAGAGTACATCACCAGCAACATCACCATGCTCAAGTGGATGATTGCCACCGGCTACTCGGATGTGCGCACCATCAAGCGCCGCATTGCCGCGATGGAACAGTGGCTGGCCGACCCACAATTGCTCAAGGGCGACCTTGATGCCGAATACGCCGCCGTCATTGAAATCGATCTGGCCGACATCCTCGAGCCCATCGTGGCCTGCCCGAACGATCCGGACGACGTCAAAACCCTGAGCGATGTCGCCGGAAGCGTCATTGACGAAGTGTTCATCGGCAGCTGCATGACCAACATCGGCCATTTCCGCGCCGCGTCCAAGCTGCTCGAAGGCAAGCGCGACATTCCGGTCAAGCTCTGGATGGCGCCGCCGACCAAGATGGACGCTAAGCAGCTGAGCGAAGAAGGCCATTACGGCGTTCTGGGCTCGGCCGGCGCCCGCATGGAAATGCCGGGCTGCTCGCTGTGCATGGGCAACCAGGCGCAGGTCAAAGAGGGCGCGACCGTGTTTTCGACCTCGACGCGCAACTTCCCGAACCGCCTGGGCAAGAACTCCAACGTGTACCTGGGTTCCGCCGAACTGGCCGCCATCTGCTCCAAGCTGGGCCGGATTCCGACCAAGGCCGAGTACATGGCCGACATGCAGGTGCTGACCGCTGCCAGCGACAAGGTGTACCAGTACCTGAACTTTGACCAGGTCAAGGATTACACCGACATGGCCGATACCGTCAAGGACGCGTTGCCTGTTTAAGGCCGGCTGCGAGAATGCCGGTGGCAGGGTGCCCGGCTTCCTCCATTGAAAAAGCCCCGCTGTTTTTTGCAACGGGGCTTTTTTGTGGGCCTTGCCGGCCGTTCCGGGCAAACCCCGGAATTACATTCGCAATTCCTTGTGCTCGCCCATCTTTTCAGGCGGCTTGCCGGTGACGGCGGCGGTCAGCATCTTGGCCACCTGGACCATCTTGCTTTCCTTCACGTCCCAGTACTCGGCGTGGCTGATGAGGACTTCCAGCAGCGCGACGTCTGGGTCAGTCGGGCCGCCCGGGAACCAGGCCTTGGCCATCGGCGTCCACAGCGCTTCCTTCTTGCCCATGTCTTCGACGATCAGTGCCTTGCCCGACACCGAAACATAGCTGTCGTCGCCGGGATCAGCATAGGCCACATTGACGTTGTCGTCCTGGATGACATGTTTGGCGATTTCGCCGCTGCGGGCGATAAAGAAATAAAGCCGGTTGCCTTCATCCATGTTCTTGTTCTGGGTCGTCAGCGGCTGGCTGTGCATCATGCCGTTGGCATGGCGGTGGGTGAACATGCCAAACCTGATGTCCTTGATCAGGTCCCAAAGTTTTTTGTGCTCGGTTGCCGTGGTGCTTTGCGTGGTGCTCATGAAGTCTCCGTGAAGTGAATGAATTTTTCATTCACTTTAGGCCGGAGTATGCAAAACACGAATCAGCCGCTGGCTTGCCTGGCTGTCGGTACTTGCCGACAGCCAGGCTGAATTTTTAGTCAAAACAGGCTTTTGCGCACGTCCCGTGTGCATCTGCTGCTATTAAAAAAATTTCAGCCTAAACACAGGCTGGCGGCGCCAGTTTGCTGACGGGGTCGATCAGGCGGGCCAGCAGCGCCCCATGGGCTGGCGCTTCCAGCGGAATCCACACCCGCATCGGGCTGCCCGACGCCACCGTGATAGCCTCGCCATCGCTGTTTTTCATGCGCGTGACTGGCACGAGACGGTTACCCGCCGGATGTATCACTTCAAGCGTGTCGCCGACCTGGAAGCGGTTTTTTGTTTCCACCTCGGCCCACCCGTTGCGCACCGATTTGACCTCGCCAGCAAACTGGCTGCGGCGCATTTCGGAACTGCCGGTGTTGTAGTTCTGCGTGTCCTGCGCCGGCCTGCGCTCCAGAAAGCCGCTGGTGTAGCCGCGATTGGCCAGTCCTTCGAGTTCGGTGATCAAGGCCGGGTTGAACGGCCTTCCGGCGACGGCATCGTCAATCGCGCGGCGGTACACCTGCGCGGTGCGCGAGACGTAATAGCCGCTCTTGGTCCGGCCCTCGATCTTCAGCGAATCGACGCCGATGCTCACCAGCCGGGCCACATGCTCGACGGCGCGCAGGTCCTTGCTGTTCATGATGTAGGTGCCGTGCTCGTCTTCCATGATGGGCATGAGCTGGCCGGGGCGCTCTTTTTCTTCAAGCAGATAGACGCCATCGGCCAGCGGATGGCGCCCACCGCCGCCACAGGCTGAAAACGACTGCGCGGCGTCGTGCTGCTCGGCCGAAAAATCAAAGTCGCCTTCGAGCCTCGTCGGCAAGACTTCGCCCGAATCCGTCTGGTCGGTGCCCGTGCTTGGCGTGTAGTTCCAGCGGCAGGCGTTGGTGCAGGTACCCTGGTTGGAGTCGCGCCGGTTGAAGTAGCCCGACAGCAGGCAGCGGCCCGAATACGCCATGCACAGCGCGCCATGCACGAACACTTCGAGTTCGATGTCGGGGCATTCCTGGCGGATTTTCTCGATCTCGTCCAGGCTCAGCTCGCGCGACAGGATGATGCGCGCCACGCCGACCTTTTGCCAGAACTTCACCGCCGCCCAGTTCATGGTGTTGGCCTGCACCGACAGGTGAATCGCCATATCCGGCCATTGTTCGCGCACCATCATGATCAGGCCGGGGTCGGCCATGATCAGCGCGTCGGGCTGCATGGCAATGACCGGCGCTATGTCGCGCAGATAGGTGCGCACCTTGTCGTTGTGCGGCAGCAGGTTGCTGGTGACAAAAAACTTCTTGCCGCGGGCATGTGCTTCCTGAATGCCTGTCTGGATTTGTTCCAGACGAAACTCATTGTTGCGCGCCCGCAGCGAGTAGCGCGGCTGGCCGGCATACACCGCATCGGCGCCAAAGTCATAGGCCGCGCGCATTTTGTCGAGTGAGCCGGCGGGCAGGAGTAATTCGGGGGTCTTGAACGTCATCCGGCCATTGTCGAGGCTGCCATCTGTTAAGCGCTTGCGCTGCATCAGGTCGTTTGGCTTTCCTGTTCCTGATCGGCTCGCTGACTGCCAGAATACAGGTTGATGATTCAACCCAAAGGAGACTGCCATGGCCGATATGCCCACACAAGCTCACGCTGATTCCAGCACTCCAAGCGCTTCCAGCGCACCGCACGCCTTTGCCCCCACCCTCCAGACCTTCCGAACGGCTTCCGGCAAGTCCGGGAGGTTCTACTCCCTGCCGGCGCTGGCCGAACAGTTTCCCATTGTCAAGCGCCTGCCGGTGTCGGTTCGCATCGTACTCGAATCGGTGCTGCGCAACTGCGACGGCAAGAAGGTCACGGCCGAGCATGTCGAGCAACTCGCCAACTGGGCGCCGCAGGCCGAGCGCAGCGCGGAAATCCCGTTTGTCGTGTCGCGCGTGGTGCTGCAGGACTTCACCGGCGTTCCGCTGCTGGCCGACTTGGCCGCCATGCGCAGCGTCGCCGTCAAGCTGGGCAAGAACCCGAAGGCCATTGAGCCGCTGGTGCCGGTCGATCTGGTGGTCGATCACTCGATCATGGTCGATTATTTCGGCACCAAGGACGCGCTGGACCTGAACATGAAGCTCGAATTCCAGCGCAACCGCGAGCGCTACGAATTCATGAAATGGGGCATGCAGGCCTTCGACACCTTTGGCGTCGTGCCGCCGGGCTTTGGCATCGTGCACCAGGTCAACCTCGAATTTTTGGCGCGCGGCGTGCACAAGAGCGCTGACGATGTGTACTACCCCGACACGCTGGTGGGCACCGACAGCCACACCACGATGATCAACGGCATCGGCGTGGTCGGCTGGGGCGTGGGCGGCATCGAGGCCGAAGCCGCCATGCTCGGCCAGCCGGTGTATTTCCTGACGCCCGACGTGGTCGGCATGGAACTGACCGGCTGTCTGCGCGAGGGCGTGACTGCCACCGACCTGGTGCTGCGCGTGACCGAAACCCTGCGCCGCGAAAAGGTCGTCGGCAAGTTTGTCGAATTCTTTGGCGAAGGCACGCGCAGCCTGGCCTTGCCCGATCGCGCCACCATCGGCAACATGGCGCCCGAATACGGCGCCACCATGGGTTTTTTCCCGGTCGATGAAAAAACCATTGACTACTTCCGGGGCACCGGCCGAACGGACGAGGAAATCGAAGCCTTCGAGGCCTACTTCCGCGCGCAGGGCCTGTTCGGCGTGGCCACCGCCGGCGAGATTGACTATTCGCAGGTGGTCAGGCTGAATCTTGATGAGGTCACGCCCAGCCTGGCTGGCCCGAAACGGCCGCAGGACCGCATCGAACTGGGCCAGGTTGCCAGCCAGTTCTGCTCGCTGTTCAGCAAGTCGAATGCCGACAACGGCTTCAACCAGCCGGCCGGCATGCTCAATACGCGCCACTTGGTGCGGCACAGCGACGAAGGCCGGCTTGATACCTTGCCCGCAGCGCCGCCCACGCCGGCGGGCGCCGAACGCTCGGTGGTCGAAATGGAGGCGAACCGGCCAACGCTGGCCATGGCGCACGAGCAGGGCGGTGAAGCCGCCAGTGCCAGCGTTCCGGCTGCGCACGCTGCGCAGGGCGGGCTGACCGTCGGCAACGGCGACGTGCTGATCGCCGCCATCACCAGCTGCACCAACACCTCCAACCCGAGCGTGTTGCTGGCCGCCGGTCTGCTGGCCAAGAAAGCGGTAGAGGCCGGCCTGAGCGTACAGCCGCACATCAAGACCTCGCTGGCGCCCGGTTCGCGCATCGTGACCGAATATTTGACTGAATCGGGCCTGATGCCCTACCTGCAGCAGCTCGGCTTTGACCTGGTCGGCTATGGCTGCACCACCTGCATCGGCAACTCGGGGGATTTGACGCCCGAATTGAATGAAGCCATCAACAAGAGCGATCTGGTCTGCGCCGCCGTGCTGTCGGGCAACCGCAACTTCGAAGCCCGCATCCATCCGAACATCAAGGCCAACTTTCTGTCCAGCCCGCCGCTGGTCGTCGCCTATGCCTTGGCCGGCAGCGTGATGCGCGACCTGACAACCGAGTCGGTCGGCAAGGGCACGGGCGGCAAGGATGTTTTCCTGCGCGACATCTGGCCGAGCAGCGATGAAATCCATGCGCTGATGAAGTTCGCGATGAACGGCGAGGCGTTTCGCGCCAATTACGCCAAGGTCAAGACGGAACCGGGTGATCTTTGGGAGAACATCCACGGCGTGACCGGCAACAGCTACAACTGGCCGGCCAGCACCTACATTGCCGAGCCGCCGTTCTTCAGCGATTTTGCTATGAAAATGAAAGCGCCTGATGCAGGCGGGGTGGGTGAAAATGGCCAAAACAATGCGTTTTCAGTGACGGGCGCGCGCATCATGGCGCTGTTTGGCGACTCGATCACCACCGACCATATTTCGCCGGCTGGCTCGATCAAGGGCAGTTCGCCCGCCGGTCTGTGGCTGCAGGCGCACGGCGTGCAAAAGGCGGACTTCAACAGCTACGGTTCGCGCCGTGGCAACCACGACGTGATGATGCGCGGCACCTTTGCCAATGTGCGCATCAAGAACCTGATGATTCCACCGGACGCGCAAGGTTCGCGCGAGGAGGGCGGCGTCACGCTGTTCCACCCCGGCCACCGCACGCCGGACAGCGTGATCGAAAAAATGCCGATTTATGACGCTGCCATGAAGTACATGGCAGAAGGCACGCCGACGGTGATTTTTGCCGGCGAGGAATACGGCACCGGCTCGTCGCGCGACTGGGCCGCCAAGGGCACGCAGCTGCTGGGCATCAAGGCCGTGGTGGCGCGCAGTTTCGAGCGCATCCACCGCAGCAACCTGGTCGGCATGGGCGTGCTGCCGCTGCAGTTCCTGCCGGGCGAGTCATGGCACACGCTCAAGCTCACCGGCTCCGAGGTGATGGACGTGATTCCGCATCCCGAGCTCAAGCCGCAGAGCGAGGCAAAGCTGATCATCACCCGCGCCGACGGCACGCGCCAGGAAGTCACGGTCATCTTGCGCGTTGACACGCCAATCGAGGTGGACTACTACCGCAACGGCGGCATCCTGCCGTATGTGCTGCGCCAGCTGCTTGCGGCATGAGGGCCGCTCGCGCTGTTCATTGCGTGAAACTTCCCGCGTGCCGCGCATGACGCGCCAGGCCTTGATTGCCGGCGGCGGCATCGGCGGGCTGGCGGCGACGCTGGCGGCATCGCGGGCAGGCTGGGATGTGCGGCTGTATGAACGGGCGCCTGCCTTCAGCGAAGTCGGCGCGGGCGTCCAGTTGGGGCCGAACGTGGTCAGGGTGCTGAACGGCTGGGGTTTGCAGGGAGCATTGGGCCGGGTGGCGGCCTTTCCCGACAGCCTGCTGGTGCGTGACGCCGTGTCGGGGCATGAACTGGGCGCGTTGCCCTTGGGCAAGCGGGCGCTGGAAAAATATGGCGCGCCTTACCTGACGCTTCACCGCGCCGACCTGCATGCGCTGCTGCTCCAGGCGGTGCGGGCGCGCGACCATGTGTGGCTCAATCTGAACAGTCCCGTGGCCAGCTACGCCGACAGCGGGCGCGAAGTCACCCTGCAAACGCAGCCTGCAGCGGCGGCCACCCCGGGCCTGCATCCGGTGCCGGGCGCGTCCCTGCTCGAAGTCGAGGGCGAGGCGCTGATTGGCGCCGACGGGCTCTGGAGCCGCGTGCGCCAGCTGATGCTGAACGATGCGCCGCCGCGCGTCACCGGCCACCTGGCCTACCGCGCCATGCTGCCGCAAACCAGCCTGCCCGCGCGGCTGCGCAGCCAGCAGGTCACCGTCTGGCTCGGTCCCCGGCTGCATGTGGTGCATTACCCGGTGCGCGGCGGCGAATGGCTGAACGTGGTGGCCATCGTGCATGGCCAGGTGGCGGGCGACCTGCAAAGCTGGGACCATCATGCCAACGGCGCTGACCTGCAGCAAGCGCTCGGTCACATGGCTAAGCTGCTGCAGGACCTGATCCAGGCGGTGACCGATGGCGGCAACCGGACCGGGCCCAGCTGGCGGCTCTGGCCGCTGAGCGACCGTCCGCCCATGACCAGCGCGCACCAGCAGGCCAGCGGCCGCGTGGCTCTGCTCGGCGATGCGGCGCACCCGATGCGGCCCTACCTGGCGCAGGGCGCCGGCATGGCAATTGAAGATGCGGCCGAACTCGGCTCGGCGCTGGCACTGGCGCTGGACCCGGCCTTCGACGTGTCGACCGTGCTGCAGCGCTACGCCCGAAACCGCTGGGAGCGCAATGCCCGGGTGCAGGCCCGGTCGCTGCGCAACGGCCAGATATTCCATGCCCAGGGGCCGCTGCGCTGGGCGCGCGATGCGTCGATGAAGCTGCTGGGGGAAAAGCTGCTCGACATGCCCTGGCTGTATGGCGCGATGCCCGGGGCTTTGTAATCTACTATCAAATCAATAGCTGCTTGCGCATGTGGACATTGCGCAAGAGCTGTTTTTCGCTTGAAAACCGGTTATAAATCCGCACGCAGCTTCCAGATTTTCGGAAACAGCACCACGTCGAGCATCTTGCGCAAATAGCTCACGCCGCCGGTGCCGCGCTTGAAGCCGATGACCGCTGCGTTTGCCTCCTTCAGACCTCTACAGACAAAGGCTTTTCATGATTTCAAACGACAAAGTGGCACTCGTGACCGGCGCAGGCACGGGCATCGGCAGGGCGGTGGCGCTGGCGCTGCTGGAGGCGGGCTACCGCGTGGTGCTGGCTGGCCGCCGCATCGAGCCGCTCATGGAGGCTGCCGCCGCGTCGGGCAGCGACCGCGCATTGCCGGTGGCCACCGATGTCAGCCGGCCCGAGTCGGTCGATGCGCTGTTTGCCACCATCAGGGAAAAGTTCGGCCGCCTCGACCTGCTGTTTAACAATGCCGGCGTCAATTCGCCCAAGGCCAGCTTTGAAGACCTGAGCTACGACCAGTGGCAAAACGTCGTCAACATCAACCTGACGGGTTCCTTTTTGTGCGCGCAGGGCGCCTTTCGGCTGATGAAGGACCAGCTGCCGCAGGGCGGCCGCATCATCAACAACGGCTCGATCTCGGCCCACGCGCCGCGTCCCCATTCGGCGCCCTACACGGCAACCAAGCATGCCATCACCGGCCTGACCAAGGCGATTTCGCTTGACGGCCGCAAGTACAACATCGCCTGCGGGCAGATCGACATCGGCAACGCCCTGACCGAGCTGTCGGCGCCCATGGCTGCCGGCGTGCCGCAGGCCAACGGCGAGATCGCCATCGAGCCGATGATGGACGTCAGGGAAGTGGCCGATGCGGTGGTTCACATGGCCGCGCTGCCGCTGTCCACCAACATTCAGTTCATGACCATCATGGCGACGACGATGCCTTTCGTCGGGCGCGGTTAAAACCAGACTTCCTCCAAAGCCGGCCAGGGCAAGCCGGCTGGCAATTTAAAAATGCCAGAAAAGTACCGAAAGATGATCTGCATCAACGCAGCAGCGGGAAAGGACGTTCTGCCCCTGTCTGCATTTGTATAATGAGAATCATTTTCATTTAAACGTGCAAGACCTCATGATCCAGACCCATTTTTCCTCTAGCGCGGCAGACATCGGACTGCACGAGCTGCCCCGGCGTCTGCTGGCGCAAGTGACCCGGCTGATGCCCGCAGGCGACGCCGAAGAACGCGAAGTGCTGCTCCGGCTGCTGGAAATCGGATTTTTGCCCGGCGAGCCGGTGCTGGTGATGGCGCGCGGTTTTCCCGGCAACGATCCGCTGGCGGTGCGCGTCGGCCACACGACGTTTGCCCTGCGCAGCCGCGAGGCGGCGCTGATCCGCGTCAGCCCGCTGCTTGCCGAAGGCGCTCCCGCATGACGACGGCCGCCAGTCCCGTGGCCGGGCCGCTGCGCGTGGCGCTGCTGGGCAATCCCAACTGCGGCAAGACCGCGCTGTTCAATTTGCTGACCGGCAGCCGCCAAAAGGTCGCCAACTATGCCGGCGTGACCGTCGAGCGCAAGGAAGGCCAGGTGCTGACCGCCTCGGGCCAGCGCGTGATGGTGCTGGATCTGCCCGGCGCCTACAGCCTGAACGCCCTGAGCGCCGACGAAGCCGTGACGCGCGACATCGTCATCGGCCGGCGGCCTGGCGAGCCTTTGCCCGACCGGCTGGTCTGCGTTGCCGATGCGACCAACCTGCAGCTCAACCTGCGCCTGGTGCTCGAAGCGCGAGCGCTGGGCCTGCCGATGGTGCTGGCGCTGAACATGAGCGATGCGGCTCGGCGCGCCGGCATCGTGATCGACCGCGAAATGCTGTCGCGCGAACTGGGCATGCCGGTACTGGAAACCGTCGGCGTACGCCACGACGGCGCGCATGAACTGCTGCGCTTTCTGGACGACTGGCCCGCACCCGGTGCAAACGCCGCCAGCGCCGCCGCCTGGCAGGCGCCAACCTTCGACCAGGTCATGGACACCCAGCTTGAAGTACGCCGCATCATGCGGCTGGCGGTCCAGGCGCCGCCCGACAGCCTGCATTCCGACGACCTGATCGACCGAGTGGTGCTGCATCCGCTGTGGGGCATGATCCTGCTGGCCGTTATTTTGTTCCTGATGTTCCAGGCAGTGTTCAGCTGGGCCACGCTGCCGATGGAGGCGATCAAGTCGGCCGTCGAGTGGCTCTCAAGCCTGCTGCGCAGCCACATGCCCGAAGGCGTGCTGCAAAGCCTGCTGGCCGACGGCATCCTGGCGGGCGCGGGCGGCGTGCTGGTGTTTTTGCCGCAAATCCTGATCCTGTTC
The DNA here is from genome assembly GCF_049895905.1 of Polaromonas sp. DSP2-3-2b2. Taxonomy (NCBI): domain Bacteria; kingdom Pseudomonadati; phylum Pseudomonadota; class Betaproteobacteria; order Burkholderiales; family Comamonadaceae; genus Polaromonas; species Polaromonas sp. DSP2-3-2b2. The sequence continues at coordinate 108,667 of NZ_JAFCTH010000011.1, forward strand.
CTGTTCATCCTGGCGCTGGAGGATTCGGGCTATCTGCCACGCGCGGCCTTTCTGCTCGACCGGATGATGGGCAGCGTCGGCCTGTCGGGCCGCTCCTTCATTCCGCTGCTGTCGAGCTTTGCATGCGCGATTCCGGGCGTCATGGCGACCCGCACCATCACCCACTGGCGCGACCGGCTGGTGACCATCATGATCGCGCCGCTCATGACCTGCTCGGCGCGGCTGCCGGTGTATGCGCTCCTGATCGGCGCCTTCATTCCCGAACGCACGGTGGCCGGCATCTTCAACCTGCAGGGGCTGGTGATGTTTGCGCTTTACGCCGGCGGCATCGTCAGCGCCATGGCGGTGGCGGCGGTGTTCAAGCTGTGGCGCGGCCATGCGCGGCCCACGCCGCTGATCATGGAACTGCCCGCCTACCGCGTTCCCAGCCTGCGCCAGCTGGCGATGGGGCTGCACGAGCGGGCCGTGATTTTTTTGAAACGCGTGGGCGGCATCATCCTGGCGCTGACCGTGATCTTGTGGTTTTTATCCACCTTTCCGGCGCCGCCCGAAGGCGCCATCGGCCCGGCGATCCAGTACAGCCTGGCCGGCCGACTGGGCCATGCGCTGCAGGTGGTTTTTGCGCCCATCGGCTTTAACTGGCAGATCGCGATTGCGCTGGTGCCGGGCCTGGCAGCGCGTGAAGTGGCGGTCGGCGCGCTGGGAACGGTGTATGCGCTGTCGGCCACCGGCGAGGATGTGGCGCAAGCGCTCGGTCCGGTGATTGCCCAGAGCTGGTCGATGGCGACGGCCCTGTCGCTGCTGGTCTGGTATGTGTTTGCGCCGCAATGCATTTCCACGCTGGTCACGGTGCGGCGCGAGACCAACAGTTGGCGTTATGCTTTTTTCATGGCGGGCTACATGTTCGCGCTGGCCTATGGGGCGAGCTGGATCACCTACCGGCTGGCCTTGACGTGGGGAGGGGCCTGAGCATGCTGCAGCAATGGATTGCCGGGATCATGGTGGCGTTTGCCGCCCTTTATGCGCTGTGGTACTGGATGCCCGCCGGGCTTCGCCGCCGGCTGGGGCGGGTGCAGAAAAAGCTCGGTGAAAAACCGGCTTGCGGCGCGTGCAGCAGTTGCGGCGGCTGCGCAACGGCCGGAAAAGCGCCTGTGGCCGATGGCGCTCAAGGGCAACGCCAGCCGTTGTGGATGCAGCCCCGGCGCTAGAAATAACGCGGCACTTGCATCACGGCGCGCAAAACAACCGGCCGGTTTATGCTACTGAATTAATAGCTGTTGGCGCATGCTGTGTGTACGCTAGACCGGAATCATCCTGACTGTCAATAACCGCAGTGGCGAATGTAGCGCTCGCGCTCATCGGGAGGAAACCTGTCCAGTAACGGGTTGCGGCGATGCGCCGCTCCGGGTCGGTGTCGCCGCCGGGAATACTCCCACTTTGGCCGGTTGAAATTTCCCCAGCTTCGCGCCACTTGGCTGACGATAGGTGCGTCATGAACTCACGCATCGGAGTGCCCTCTGGGGCGAAAATTCCACATTTAACGGTGACAGAGCCATGCGATTTGGGTTGGTATCGGCGCCGTGGGCACGGCCATCCTCGGCATGGTGCTGCTGGGCGACTCGACCAACACCGGCCGCCTCGTCAGCCTTGGGTTGATCGTCGCTGGTGTGATTGGTCTCAAACTCGCCACCCCGGCATGATCTGGCGCGGGGCGAGGCACGGCTCTGTAGCCGATCAATTCCTCGCCCACGTTGGGGCGCCTACGCTGACAGAGCGGTTGATCTGGCCAGTGGACAGGTTTTGGAGGCACTTCTTCCGCGAAGTGCCTGCATGTCGGCATGTCTGCTTCTTCTGGCCGGGCTCGGGTGCAGCCATCATTGACATTGGCGCCACATTGCCGACACCCGACCTGCCGATGCCAATGTCGGGGTAAACGGCTGGTCATGCCAGCTTGACCCTGCTTGCCGAAATATGCTGCGGTTTGGTGAAAGCCTCGGCCCGCAAGTTGCCAGCGATGGAACTGCAACTCGTCGATACGGCTGTTCAGGTGGCCGGGCAGGCGCGAAAGTACGGCTTTTGGGTACGCCCACGGGTCCAGGCCGTTCATCCTGGCCGATTGCACCAATTATGTTGAAAATGCCTGTGGCGCTATATGGACGGGCGAAGCATGCTATAACTTAAATAGCACTTAGGATTTTTCCGGACGTGCAACCCGCAGCAACAGCCCGCCGGCCGAGGCGGCCAGTGCCGCCAAAATCAACAGGTAGCCTGCGACATCGGCCAGCGGCGCGCCCATCTGGTTGAGCCTGAGCGAGGCCTGAATGCCCGCCGTGCTCGGAAACAGCCAGCGCAGGGCTTGCAGCGGCTCGGGCAGGGCTTCGGCAGGCCATGAAAAACCGGACACAAAGGCCATCGGCAAAGCCGTGAACAGCAGCACCTGCAAGGCCCGTTCGCGGTTGCCGAACCAGACGCCCAGCAAGGCGCCCAGCGTGCAGATGGCCGGAATGTAGAAGGCCAGCAACACCAGTGCGCCGCCGGTGTTGGCGCCACGCGGAAAATCCTGGGCCCAGAAAATCCAGCCAAAGTAGAGCAGGCCGCTGAGGTAGCCGACGCTCGAAAACCCGAGGATGCGGCCCAGCCAGGTCGCCGCATCGGCGCGGTGCTGGCCGGTTTCAGCCCACAGCCCGACCAGCATGGCCACGCCCATCAACAGCGTCTGCTGGATGATCAACAGGGCGACTGCAGGCACCACGTAGCTGCCGTAGCCTTCGGTCGGGTTGAACAGGGCCACCATCTGGGTGCCGATGGGGTTGCGACCAGCCTGGGCCTGCTGCGCACTTTGGCCGCTGGCCTGGAGTTTCCCGATTTCCACGCCGGCCGAGACGGTGCCGACGGCTTCGGCAAAGCCGGACAGCACCGCCTTGTTGAGCAGCGCATAACTGCCGTTGGCCTCGACCGTGATTACAGCCGGGCTGCCGCGTAGCACATTGCGCTTGAGGTCTCTGGGCAACAGGGCGTAGCCCTCGATCTCGCCGCGCCACAAGGCTTGCCGGGCCTGGCGCTCGTCGCCGATGACCATGCGCACGTCGATGCGCGGGCTGGCCTGGGCAAAACGCGTGATCTGGCGCGACAGATTGCTGTGGTCGTAATCCACCACCGCCACCGGCACGCGCGTGACGGCTTGTTCCGAATACGGCCAGGGGTAGAAAAACCCGTAAATCAACGGTGCAATCGCGATGAGCAGCAACACGCCTTTGTCAGCGGCAATGGTTTTGAGCGTGTCCACCCAGGCCCGCCAGACGCTGCTTTGCGCCTGCATCAACGGCCGCCCCAGGTGTCAGGCTGGCCGGCACAGCGGTTCAGCAGCGGGGCGCACAATGCTGCTAAAACAATAGCTGATAACGCAAGCGCCGTGAGGGTTGGCGCCGAATAAGACAGAGGTGCGGCCATTTGCAGCTGTTCCATCTGCAGGCGGATGTAATGGGTGTAGGGCAGCAGTTCGGCCCAGCCTCGCGCCAGCACCGGCATGGACTGCAGGGGAAAACCCACGCCGCCAAAGGCAAACGCCGGCGCGGTGATGAAGCCCGTGGTCGACAAGGCCGTGCGCAGCGAACGCGTGGCGCTTGACGCCAATGCGCCCATGGCCAGCGACAGCGCCAGAAAGGCCCACAGTGCCAGCAGGACCCAGGCCAGCGAGCCCGGCGGATGCCAGCCGCGGCCCAGCGTCAACCAGAGCATGGCCAGCGTGCCGACCATGCCCAGACCCAGCAAAGGCCAGAGCAACTTGCCCAGCAAAGCCGCCGCCGTGCTGCCCCAGCCGGCTTGTGGGCCCAGCCAGTCGGCCACGGTCCGGTCACGCAGTTCCCGGCCCACCGCCCAGGCACCGGCGGTCATCGCCAGGATGTGCAGCAGCGCGGGAATCAGCGCGGCGGCCAGGAACTGCTCGTAATTGAGCGAAGGATTGAACAGCGTCACCAGGCTGGTCTTGATGGGCTCCATCGAGACTTGCGTGGCCAGCGCCGGCTCGCCGCGCTTGTTGCGAGCTCCCAGCTCTACGCCGGCCGACAGCGTGCCGACGGCGCTGCGTACATCGCGCTGGATCAGGCTTGAATGCGTACCCAGCTGGGCGTTGTGCAGCAGCGTGACCTGCGCGGCCCGGCCCTGCTTGAGGCTGCGCGCAAAGTCGGGCGGAATGCTGACGACCGCATAGACCTCCGCGCGGCGCATGGCCTGTGTGACTTCGGTGGTGTTGCCATAGGGCCGCACCACCTGCAGGCCGGGCGTGGCTTGCAGAAAGCGAATCAGCTGGCGCGACAGGGCAGAGTGGTCCTGGTCCATCACGCCAATCGGCAAGCGGTTGGGCAGGCCGGCCGAGAAGGTCCACCAGAGGAACGCCACGGCCAGCAACGGCACCCACGAAATCATCGCCAGATCCCAGCGGCTGCGCTTCAGCCAGACGGCTTCACGGCGCGCGCTAGTGGCGAATGCCTGAACAAATCCCATTTTCAGTCGCGCGGCGGGCGGCTCATTGAACCAGCACACTCATGCCCGGGCGCGCGCCCTCGATCGGCGTGGCGGGCCTGGCGCGGACTTCAAAGGTGCGCGCGTCAAAACCCTGGCCGGCGCGGGTGGCGCGCCAGGTGGCGAAGTCGGGCAGGGCGGCGCTGTAGAAGACCTTGAAACGGACAGCTTTGTTGTCCAGTGCGGGCAGCACGGCGTCAAACTCGGCATTTTTGGCGAAGCGCTGCAAGTGGTCTTCACGCACATTGAGCACCACCCACTGGTCTTTCAGATCGACCACGGTCACCACCGCCACGCCCTGCGGCGAAAGTTCGCCGACCCGGGCCAGCACCTTGGCGACTTCGCCCGCCACCGGGCTCTTGAGTTCGGTCTCGGCCTTGGCGGCCTGGGCTTCGGCCACCACCCCGGCGACCTGGCGCGCCTGCGCATTGGCTGCCGCCTTGTCCTCGGGGCGGGCACCGATGCGCGCCATGTCGTACTGCGCTTTGGCCGTGGCCGCCTGGTCGCGCGAGGTTTTGAAGTTGGTTTCGGCTTCGTCGCGTTTTTGCGCGGCCACCAGCCCTTCCCGGGCCAGGCCGTCAACGCGCCTGAAGGAGGTCTGGGCGAAGTCGGCGGCGGCCTGCGCGCGCTGCCATTGCAATCTAGCCATTTCCAGCTCTTGCGGGCGGGTTCCGTTTTGCGCCTTGTCGGCGACGGCCTGAGCCGCTTGCTGCGCGGCGGTGGCTTGCGCCAGCTTGGCGGCCACTTCGGGGCTGTCGGTACGCATCAGCGTGGCGCCGGCGGCAATCTGGTCGCCTTCGGATACCAGAACTTCGGCAATCCGGGCCGTGACTTTGGGCGCAATGTCGGTTTCCCGGGCTTCCATCTGGCCCTGGAACACCGCTGGCGGCGGCTGGGAGGCGCGCCAGACGCCATAAGCGAGCAAGGCGACCACTGCGGCCGCTGCAACGGCGATGCCGATATTTTTCTTGGTCATGGTCAATTCATTTTCACGTCAGCGCGCGCTATGTAGCGGTTGAACTCTTCCGATAAACCGCAGCTTTCCAGCAGCCGGGCCAGTGCCATCACGTAGTCATAAGCGACCTGCGCGCGTTCCGTCTCCACCTTGGCCTGGTTGACCTCGGCGTCCATCAGCTCCAGCGCCGTTCCCGTGCCTTCACGCAGTGCCGACGTGCGCAGACGCAACACCTCACGCGAAAGCGCCACGCCGGCGGCGGTGGCCAAAAACTGCTGGCGCGCCTGTTCCACGCTGCGCCAGTTTTTTTCGACCAGCAGGCCAATGTCGCTGCGGGCCTGCGCTTCGCTGCGTTCAGCCTGCTCGATCTGCTTGTTGGATGCGGCGGCCAGCGCGTTGCGGTCCACCGCATCAAACAGTGTCCAGCGCACGCCCAGGCCGCCTATCCAGTCGGCGCTGCCGGTTTTCAGCTCGCGCTGGCCAAAGGCAAAAACCTGTGGTTTTCGAAGCGCTTCCTGGCCCTGGTGCAACTGCTCGGCCTGCGTTTTTTTCGCGTTGACCTTGGCCAGACCCGGGTGCCGCAGCAAGGCCTGGTCCAGAAAATGAGGCAGCGGCTCGATCGGATGCGTGATGACAAAAAGCGGTGTTTCGGGCTTGACGATGCCGTCTGACTTGACGGTGCGGGCCAGCGCAATCGAGGCCAGTTCCGCATCATCCTGCGCCTTGAGGGCATTGCGTCTGGCTTCCTCGTACGCCTGCTGCGCCTGCAGCCGCTCCACCCGGGAGATCACGCCAGCCGACAGCATTTTGGCGGTGGCGGCGTCATGCTGGCGGATGTCGTCCAGCGCCGTCTGCCGCAGCGCCGCCGCCTTGTCAGCGAGCTGCGCGCCGAAATAGCGCTGAACCAAAAGGGTTGCCAGTTCATGTCCTGTCTTGTCGGCATCGGCACGCGCTTCGCTGCCCTGGGCGGCGACAAAGCCCCTCACCGCGTCGCTGGCACCGCCCGAGTAGATCGGCCACACGGCCGAGATGGATTTGGTGGTGCCGGTGTCATTCCGGTTGAAGGTGTAGCTGGCAGGGAACTGCGGCAGGGGCAGCGCAATAGGCAGGTTTTGCAGGGGAATCGGCAACTGCTGGCTGATTTGCGTCAGCCGCTGGTTGACCGGATCGAGGTTGACATCAAGATTGGCGTTGTAGGCATAGGCCGCCGCTGACAGGCTCACGACAGGCCCGCCCAGTCCCTTGAGGCCGCGCTCCTGCAAGGTCTTGCTGTCAACCGCCGCCTGTGCGGCCGCCAGCTGGTCTGAGCCGCTCTTGACGCGCTCCCAGGCGGTTTCAAAAGTCATGGCCTGCGGCTGCGCATCGACCGGTGCGCAGGTCACCAGGCACAGCGCAGCTGCCAGCAGGAAGTAGGGTGTATTCATGGTGCCAGGATTGCGTTCAGCAATGGTTTATTGTTGGCGACAGGCAGTATGCCATTCACCTTGCCGCCCATTCTGGAGCTACGGGGAAATTTCAAAAACCATCGTCCGTGACGATGGTCATGTTCTGGGCGGCATGGACTGTGCGTACGCGGGAAGGATCTTCATTGAACACGACGCCCAGCGTCCGCTGCAAGGTGTTTTCTTGTCGCCCCGTGGGCATGCAGCGCACTGGCATCAATCGCGGCTTGCGGACAGGCGAGACTTTAACCAGCTTGTCGCAGTGGCGGCAGGCCCGGACATTTGCCACTCTGCCCTGTATATCAGCCAAAGCGTGTCGTACACCGGAGAACTGCTCTGGACGACGCGAATCGCTTCCTGGGGTTTAAATGCCAAACGCGCGTAACGGGGGATGACGGTGAAGCCAAAACCACGCGCTACGGGCTCCAGTATCAGGCTCACTTGATTGGTAAATCCCCGCATTGGAAGGGTCTGAACACTGGGGCATCCCGGATACATCCGCGGCAACAGGCGGCTTGCCATGGCCAGTCCATCGGGATGGTCGATGAAGCCCAAGGTCATCAAATCTGACCAGCTGTGGGCCGTGGCTGCTGCGGGCACCACCAGTTCCAGGTGCTCCTCTGTGATCCGCTCTGCTTGCAAGCGCGGGTCGCTCGGCTGGACCACGGACAGGCCCAACTCATCTCGATTGGAGAGCACGCCGTCGAGCACTTCCTGCGTGGGGGCAAAGCGGTGCCTGATGCTCAGGCCAGGGTGCGCAGCCTGCAAGTCCAACAACATGGGGTACACCGCCAGTCCGATACTGCCCGGCGAGACCAGCCTGATTTCGCCCTGGTCGGTGACATCGCGCGCCAGCGTTCGCCGCAAGCGTTGCTCGGCATCGGACATTTCGCTCGCGTAGGCTTGCAGCGCCACACCCGCTGGCGTCAGTTCCAGGCGCCGCCCTTTTCTGAGCAGGAGCGGGCCGAGTTTGCGCTCTATCTGTTGAACCTGCTGACTGACTGCCGCTTGCGTCAGGTCAAGTTGTTCTGCTGCGCGCGTAAAGCTTCCAAGCGCCGCGACAAAGGAAAAGGTTTGGACCTGCTGGGCGTTAAGCATAAGAATATTTTATTCCAGAAATTACTTTTGATCACTTTATCTATTGACTCGCAATTTCTAGACTTCAACACTTTCTTCAATCCACTTGGTATTCCATGCTCAACAACGTTTACCCAAGAAGTTTTTCCCACGTCGGCCTGTCCGTCGCGGACCTGGACGGCGCGGTGAAGTTTTACCTGGAAGTCATGGGCTGGTATCTGGTGATGCCGCCCACCACCATCACGGAAGACGAGTCCGCCATTGGCGTCATGTGTACCGACGTGTTCGGTCCTGGATGGGGGACATTGCGCATTGCCCATCTTTCCACCGGAGATCGTGTTGGCGTTGAGATCTTCCAGTTTGCCAACGCAACGCGGCCCGAGAACAATTTCGAGTATTGGAAGACGGGCATCTTTCACTTCTGCGTGCAAGACCCCGACGTGGAAGGTCTCGCCGCGCGCATTGTTGCGGCCGGCGGCAGGCAAAGGATGCCGGTGCGGGAATACTTTCCCGGCGAGAAGCCTTATCGGATGGTCTATATGGATGACCCGCTTGGCAATGTCCTGGAGATTTACAGCCACAGCTACGAACTGACTTACTCGGCAGGCGCTTACGCCTCTAAGGTCTAGCGCCGGCATCCCAAGGCTGCCACTTGATTGTGCATGCCGTCTGAAATGGGGACTGGTGCCAATCGGGCCTGCGCAGCGCCGCCAAAGTGTGGCTCGGTGCCTTGCGCCGCTAACCCCAAAGCCGCTTAGGGGCGGCTGCAACATTTCACAAGGAAACCCCCATGTATTACAGCAGCGGCAACTACGAAGCGTTCGCCCGCCCGCGCAAGCCCGATGGCGTTTAGAACAAGATGGCCTGGTTTGTCGGCTCGGGCCTGGCGGCGCTGGCGGGATTTGTACCGCTCCATCCCGTCGCTGGAAACCGAGGGCGCCAGTGTGCTCGACGAGTTCTATTGGCTCGACAAGGACGATCCAAACTCTTCGTTGCAGCGCGCCACGGTGAATCGCGGCGAGGACGCGCATACCGACGGCCTTCACCGTGCCGGTGATGATGCCGTACGTGACCGCCTTCTTCATGCCGCGCCAGGCGGGTGACCGCCCGGACGTGGTGCCCGCAGGAGCGGTCAACTTTGCCTTCATTGGTCAGTTCGCGGAGTCCAGGGAGCGCGACTGCATCTTCACCAACGAGTACTCCGTGCGAACGCCGATGGACAGCCAATGAAAAGATGATGCAAAGCGCCCTCAATCCTCAGAATGCCGGTCTCATTCGGTATGCCGATGGCTGACGGTGATTGACCGGGCAGGAGTGGAGAAACGAGCCTGCGAGTGCTGCCAGGGGATTAAGAATGAGTACGACCGACTGCTTCTTCAGCAGCAGGCCTCCTGGCGCAGGTCAGTTGCCGGGCATGGCAACGCAAGGACAAGGTGTAAAGCCAAGCTCACCGGGGACTTTCTGATGGCCATCGTCGTTGACCCTAAACACAACCACTTGTTGGCTGCGCTGCCCGAAGCCGAGTGGCAGCACTGGCGCCCGCAACTGCAGTGGATTGAGTTGCCATTGGGCAAAGTGCTGTACGAGTCGGGCGCCCAGCAAAGCTACTTGTACTTTCCGACCACTGCCATCGTCTCATTGCTGTACGTGATGGAAAACGGCGCCTCGGCCGAGATCGCCGTCATCAGCCGTGAGGGCCTGGTCGGCATTGCCCTGTTCATGGGCAGCGAGTCCACGCCCAACCGCGCGGTCGTGCAAAGCGCCGGCCAAGGGTTCATGCTGGGCGCGCAGGCGATCAAGGACGAGTTCACCCGTGCTCCAGTGCTGCACCTGTTGCTGCGCTACACCCAGGCGCTGATCACGCAAATTGCGCAAACCGCCGTATGTAATCGGCACCATTCGCTGGACCAGCAACTTTGCCGCTGGCTGCTGCTGAGCCTGGACCGCCTGGAGTGCAACGAGCTGGTGATGACGCAGGAGCTGATTGCCAACATGCTGGGCGTACGCCGCGAAAGCGTTACTGAAAGTGCGTGCAAGTTGCAAAAGCTTGGCCTTATTCACTATTCACGCGGTCGCATCACGGTGCTCGACCGCCCGGCGCTGGAAAAACGCAGCTGCGAGTGTTATGCCGTGGTCAAGAAGGAATATGAACGTCTTTTACCTGCAGGCCCTGGGCGGGATGCCATCGCTCAGCCGCCCGGCGGTATCGACGCTCATTCATGGGCCACTTGAATGATCAGCTTGCCGAAGTTCTTGCCATCCAAAAGGCCGATGAAGGCCTCGGGCGCGTTCTCCAGGCCGAACACGATGTCCTCCCGGACCTTGACCTTGTCGGCCTGCACCCACTCGCCCATCTCGCCGGCAAACTCGCTCCAACTCGGCCCGTAGTCGTCGAACACGATGAAGCCCTGCATCTTGATGCGCTTGCGCAGCAGCGTGCCCACCAGCAGACCGAGTCGATCCGGGCCTGGCGGCAGCGCGGTGGCGTTGTATGCGGCGATCAGCCCGCACACCGGGATGCGGGCCTTGGCGTTGAGCATCGGCAGCACGGCGTCGAACACGGCGCCGCCGACGTTTTCGAAGTAAACATCGATGCCCTTCGGGCAGGCGGCGGCCAGGCGGCCGGGCAGATCGTCGGCGCGGTGGTCGACGCAGAAGTCGAAACCCAGTTCGTCGACCACGTAGCGGCACTTGTCATCACCGCCCGCGATACCCACCACGGTGCAGCCCTTGATCTTGGCGATCTGCTCCCACCACCGAGCCGACCGCCCCACTGGCAGCGGCCACGACGACGGTCTCGCCGGCCACGGGGCGCCCGATGTCCAGCAGCCCCATGTACGCGGTGAAGCCCGGCATGCCCAGTACGCCGAGCGCGCGCGAGGGGTGTGGATCCCCGGGATAGAGGGGCGTGAGACCTTTGCCGTCGGACACCGCATAGTCCTGCCAGCCCGTGTAACCCAGCACCAAATCGCCGACCTTGAAGTTGCCGTGGCGCGAAGCCTCGACGCGTGACACGGTGCCGCCGACCATCATGTCGCCGATGGCCACCGGGGCGGCGTACGACGGCCCGTCGCTCATGCGGCCGCGCATGTACGGGTCGAGCGACAGGTACAGCGTGCGTAGCAGGACCTGACCGGCCTCGGGCGTCGGGACAAGATCGCTTTCGATGCGGAAGTCCGCAGCCGTCGGCGCGCCGCGCGGCTTGGCGTTCAGAACGATGCGGCGATTGAGGGTAGTGCTTTGTGGCATGGAACGGGCCTCTTTTGGGTTGATCGAGTTACTTCAGCGCCTTGATCAGTGCGTCGAACTGCGCGTGGAGCGACCTGTCGTGCGGCGTCACCGGTGGAACCGACTTGGTGATACCGAGCAGCTGGTACACCGCAGCATCTGCGCCCGCTGCGGCGCAGTCGTTGCGATTTTGCAGCCTAGTCCAGGCACCGCTCGTCGTCTGTGCGGTAGATCACACACGGGGGAAATGTGCGCTACCGAACAGACCTTGCGGACCCTGGCGTGTAGGCTGTGATTTCAAAAAACCCCAGACCTTGCCGTCAGTGCATCGCCTTCGCACCGCGCAGGATCGATTCCTCCAAAAAGTTCTTCCAATGCTCTTCGACAAATTCTCTGCCCGCACGCTGCAACTCGCCAACCGCATGGTGATGGCGCCCTTGACACGCAGCCGGGCCACGCCCCAGCACACGCCCAATGCGCTGATGGCCACGTACTACGGCCAGCGGGCGACCGCCGGCCTGATCATTACCGAGGGCACCTCGCCGAGCCCCAACGGCTTGGGCTACCCACGCATCCCCGGGCTGTACGACGCGGCGCAGGCGCAGGCGTGGAAGGTCACCACGATGGCCGTGCATGCACAAGGCGGCAAGATTTTCGTGCAGTTCATGCACTGCGGCCGCGTGGCGCATGTCGCCAACCTGCCGCTTGGCGCCGAGGTGCTGGGGCCCGGCACCGCTGTGTGCCCGGGCGAGATGTACACCGACACGCTGGGCATGCAGCCGCACAGCCCGCCGCGCGCGATGACCGGCGACGACCTCGCGCATGTCATCGACGAACATGTGGCCGCCGCGAAGCTCGCAGTGGACGCAGGCTTCGACGGCGTCGAGCTGCATGGCGCCAACGGCTACCTGATCGAGCAGTTTTTGAACCCGCTGGTCAACCTGCGCACCGACGGGTACGGCGGCAGCATCGAGCGTCGCAACCGCCTGGCGCTGGAGATTGCGCGCGCCACGGTGGCCGCCATCGGCCGCGACCGGGTCGGCATGCGGCTCTCGCCCTACGGGGTGTTCAACGGTACCGGCGCGTTCCCCGAGGTGCAGGCGCAATACCTCGCGCTGGTCCATTCGCTGTCTGCCTTGGGTCTGCTGTACCTGCACCTGGTCGACCATTCATCCATGGGCACGCCGCCGGTGCCCGCCGATTTCAAGCTCAAGCTGCGCGCTGGCTTCGACGGGCTGTTCATCCTGTCCGGGGGTTTCGACCACGCCAGCGCCGAACAGGCCTTGCTCGACAAGCGAGGTGACCTGATCGCCTTCGGGCGGCCGTTCCTGGCCAATCCAGACCTGGTGGCGCGCATGCGCCAGGATGCCCCGCTCAACGCCCCGGACGAGGCGACCTTCTACGTGCCCGGCGCCAAGGGCTACACCGATTACCCGGCCCTGGCGGCCTGATCCGCACACAACCCATTCAAGGACATATCCTCATCGCCTATCAAAGCATCAGCCCCTACGACGGCAGCATTCTTGCCACCTTCGACGAGCACGACGGCGCCGCGCTGGAGGCCAGGCTGCACGCCGCCGCCGACTGCTTCGAGCGTGACTGGCGCCAGCGCGGCTATGCCGCACGTGCCGTGGTGCTCAAGCGCGCCGCCGCACTGATGCGCGAGCGCGCGGACGATCGGGCCAGGCTGGCCACCGTCGAGATGGGCAAGCTGCTGGCGCAAAGCGCTGGCGAAGTGGTGCTCAGCGCGGCCATCCTCGACTATTACGCCGACCATGCGAAAGAGTTCCTGGCGCCGGAAAAGCTGACCTCACCCGGCACCGAGTCGATCGTCGAAAGCTGCCCGGTCGGCGTGCTGCTCGGCGTCGAGCCCTGGAATTACCCGTACTACCAGATCGCCCGCTTCGCCGCGCCGAACCTGATGGCAGGCAATGTGGTGATGGTCAAGCACGCCTCCAACGTGCCGCAGTGCGCGCTGGCGTTCGAACAACTGCTGCACGACGCCGGCACGCCGGCCGGCGCCTACACCAACTTGTTCATCTCGAAGGACCAGATCGGCGAGCTGATCGACGACCCGCTGGTCCGTGGCGTCGCCCTCACCGGCAGTGAAGCGGCCGGCGCGGTGGTGGCCGCGCGCGCCGCGCAGAACCTGAAGAAGACCACGCTCGAGCTGGGCGGCAGCGACGCCTTCATCGTGCTCGACGATGCCGACCTTGACAAGGCGGTCAAGCACGCGGTGTCTGGCCGCATGGGCAATTGCGGCCAGGCCTGCACTGCATCGAAACGCTTTATCGTCGTCGAATCGCTGGCCGAGCGTTTCCTCGACACGTTCGCCCAGGCGCTGGGCAACTTCAGCGCCGGCGATCCGCTCGACGCGCGCACCACGCTGTCGTCGGAGCGCGCGCTCGTCACGCTGCTCGATCAGGTCGACCGCGCGGTTGCCGCGGGCGCCCGCGTGATCATGGGCGGCGCGCGCATCGACGCGGCTGGCGCCTTCATGCAGCCGACCATCCTGACCGATATCGACGCCGCCAATCCGGCCTACAAGGAAGAGTTTTTCGGCCCGGTGGCGCTGTTCTTCCGGGTCGCCGACGACGATGCCGCAGTGGCGCTGGCCAACGATTCGCCGTTCGGGCTAGGCGGCTCGGTGTTCACTCGGGACATCGAGCGCGGCAAGCAAATCGCGCGGCGCATCGACACCGGCATGGTGTTCATCAACAGCGCGGCGGTGTCGTCCCCCGAACTGCCGTTCGGCGGCGTCAAGCACTCCGGCTACGGCCGCGAACTGGGTCGCATGGGTATCCAGGAGTTCGTCAACAAGAAGCTCATTCGCGGCGGCCATGTCGCAGCGCCGGTCTGAGCGCAAAAGGAAATCCCATGAACACGCAAAGCACGCCTTCCGAGTCCACCGAACCGCCGGTCTGGTTCATCACCGGCTGCTCCTCGGGCTTCGGCCTGGAACTTGCCAGGCAGGCCATTGAACGCGGCTACCGCATGGTGGTGACCGCCCGCGACCTCGCCAAGCTGCCAGGCTATGTTGCGAATGACCAGGTCCTCGTGCTGCAGCTCGACGTCACGCAGCCGGACCAGGTCGCCGTGGCCGTGAAGGCGGCCCAAGCGCGCTTCGGTGGCATCGACGTGCTGGTGAACAACGCCGGCATCGGCTACTTCGCCGCCATCGAGGAGGGCGATGCTGCCGAGGTGCGCAAGATGTTCGACGTCAACGTGTTCGGCCTGACCGCCATGATCCAGGCCGTGCTGCCTGGCATGCGCCGGCGCCATCGCGGCTGCATCGTCAACCTGTCGTCGCTGGCCGGTCTGCGCGGCATGCCGGCGCTGGGCCAGTACAACGCCACCAAGTTCGCCGTCGAAGGCTTGTCAGAGGCCTTGCGGCGAGAGGTCGAGCCGCTGGGCATCCAGGTGATGGTGGTCAATCCGAGCGGCTTTCGCACCGACTGGGCCGGGCGCTCGGCCAACGAGAGCGAGCACCCGATCGAGGACTACCTGGCCACCGCCGGCAAGGTGCGCCTGTGGCGGTGCGCGCATCGTCCGGCAAGCAGCCTGGCGACCCTGTGCGTGCCGTCCAGGCCATCGTCGAGGCCGTGGCCTCGGGCAAGCCGCCGCACCACCTGCTGCTGGGCAACGACGCCTTCGAGGGCGCGGTGGCAAAGCTCGACGAATTGCGCCAGGAATTCACGGCGGGCGAGACCGTGGCGCGCGGCGCTGACTTTCCGAAGGAAAAGCCATGACGCGCAAGATGCAGGCGGCGCAGGTCGAGCAGTTGCCGCCTGTTCGCCGTTCCTGGCGTTCAAGGGCGCCGGCCGCTGTGTGCGCTGGCGAACAGACGGGCCGGCTCGATACCCATGAGAATTTTTTGATGGATTGACATCTGCCATACATCTGCCATCAGTGGTTTGGTGGCACCCACCCACGAGGACCCAGATCATGAAGAAGAACCTTTCCAGCCTGGCCCTTGCGACGCTCACAGTCGTCGGCGCGCTTTGCAGTACAGGACCCGCCGCAGCCCAGGTCGCCGGTGGCAGCACCACCGTCGGCGTCAGCGTCACGACGCAACTCGCCATGGGGTGGAGTGTGAAGAAGGCGCTTCTGGGCAAGACCATCTACAACGACGCCGGCCAGAAGGTGGGCAGGGTGGAAGACCTGATCATCTCGCCCGACACGAACGTGTCGTACGTGATCGTCGGCGCCGGCGGCTTTGTCGGCATCGGCAGGCACGACGTGGCGATCCCGGTCACGCAGATCCAGGACAAGGCGGGCAAGCTCGTGATGCCCGGTGCGACCAAAGACACGATCAAGGACATGCCCGTGTTCACGTATGCCACCGACACCGCGAAGCGCGACGCCTTCGTCGCTGCGGTCAACGAGGACATTGCCAAGGGCAATGTCACGATCGCCAGTCTTGAGAAGAAGGCCGGTGTCGCCGCCGCGGATGAAAAGGCCAAGATCGACGCGGACATCACCGCCCTGCAGTCGGACGTGACGTCGGCCGAAGCCAGGCTCTCCGAGATGAAGAAGGCCGGCGCAGTTCGCTGGAGGGAGTTTGAGGCCGATGTCAGCGCCGCAACGGACCGCCTGCGCAAATCGATACAGAAGGCCACGGGCTGAACTCCCCTGCGCCTTCGCGTTTACGGTTTCAACACAACTGAAAAGGAGCTCACATGAACAAACTATTGGTCGCGATATTCGACACTGAAACGGCTGCAGTTGCGGGGCTGAACGCGCTTCGCAACTTGCACGCTGCAGGCGATATCACGCTGTATGCCACCGCCGTGCTCGCCAGGAACGCCAAGAGGTTGGTCAGCGTCAAGGAGTCGATGGACTCCGGTCCCATCGGCACGGCCACGGGTCTGGCGGTCGGCAGCCTGATCGGCCTGCTCGGTGGACCGGCCGGCGTGGCAATCGGTGCCCTGACCGGCACCGTGGCCGGGGCTGTGCGCGACTTCTGGGCGGCTGGCGTGGGCCTGGACTTCATCGAAGAGGCCACCCAGCACCTGCAGCCCGGCAAGGTGGCGCTGGTGGCCGAGATCGAGGAAGAGTGGGTTATCCCCGTGGACTCGGCTTTGGAGGCCGTCGGCGGCCAAGTCTTGCGCCGCACCCGCACCGAAGTGGCAGAAGCGCAGTTTGACCACGACATCGCGGCTCTCAAGTCCGAGATCAAGGAACTTGAATCCGAAGCGTCGCACGCCAGTGGCGCGGCCAAGACCAAGCTGCAAGCCAAGCTCGCTGCGGCGAAGGCCAGTCTTGACAGCGCCGTGCATCATGCCCAGCAGCGCGTCAACACGCTGAAGGAGGAAGCCGATGCCAAGGCCGAAGCGCTCAAGCTGCAACTGAGTCAGGCCAAGGGCGATGTCAAGGCCCGGATCGAGGACCGCATGAAGCGGGTCAAGAGCTCTTACCACGCACGCGGTGCCAAACTGTCGCAGGCCTGGAGCCTGACCAAGGAAGCGTTGGCGGTTCGAACGGAAGGGGTGTGAGAAGCCACACCGAACACCACCACAGCGACCGCATCGGCTGGTTGCGCGCCGCGGTCCTTGGTGCCAACGACGGCATCGTGTCGACGGTCACGTCCGGTCCGCCCTGTGCACCGCTTGTGTCGCTGCACATTCAATCAAAGGAAAGCTCATGTACTACAGCAGCGGCAACTACGAAGCCTTCGCCCGCCCGCGCAAACCCAAGGGCGTAGAGAACAAAACGGCCTGGTTTGTCGGCTCCGGCCTGGCGGCACTGGCGGGCGCGGCCTTCCTGATCCGCGACGGCCAGATGCCGGGCAAGCAAATCACCATCCTGGAGCAGCAACAGTTGCCTGGTGGTGCTCTGGACGGCATCAAGGAGCCGGGAAAAGGCTTTGTGATCCGGGGCGGGCGCGAGATGGAAGAGCACTTCGAGTGCCTGTGGGACCTGTACCGCTCGATCCCGTCGCTCGAGATCGAGGGCGCGAGCGTGCTCGACGAGTTCTATTGGCTCGACAAGGACGATCCGAACTCCTCTTTGCAGCGCGCCACCGTGAATCGCGGAGAGGACGCGCATACCGACGGCCTGTTCACGCTCAGCGAGCAGGCGCAGAAAGAGATCATCAAGTTCTTCCTGGCCACCCGCGAGGAGATGGAGAACAAACGCATCAACGAGGTATTCGGGAAGGAATTCCTGAGCAGCAATTTCTGGCTGTACTGGCGCACGATGTTTGCCTTCGAGGAGTGGCACTCGGCACCGGGCGCTGTCAAGGTAGTTGCCGCAAAAAGTTCGATGCTCAAGCGGCTAGTTTTTGTGTTTGATTCTGATCCTTTG